>JBBQQS010000023.1:0-20764 GCA_038215525.1 Bryobacterales bacterium | reverse complement strand
ATGGCCTAGCATCAGCACGGCGTAAAAGGCGAGTAACATCGCGGTAGCAACGGCCAATCCGCGGGGCGAAGTTACCAGGAATATGGCCGCCGCGAGTAAGTAGCAGATTCCGATTCTTTGTAACACGCCCGGAATGCGGACGTGGGCGAAGTCGAATTGCGGCACCAGATTCAGAAACAGCCCCAAGCCGAAGATCAGCGCGCCGCGGCGCAGCGTGTGCACATAAAGCTGGACGCGGTCCGCTCCGGC
The DNA here is from genome assembly GCA_038215525.1 of Bryobacterales bacterium. GTDB lineage: Bacteria > Acidobacteriota > Terriglobia > Bryobacterales > Bryobacteraceae > JALHNI01. The sequence continues at coordinate 20,515 of JBBQQS010000023.1, read as the reverse complement.
TTCCACTCGCCGGGCGAAGGAGAAGGTGAGCGACACGCCCACCATCCAGAGAAAGAAAGGGAACACCAGGTCGGTGAACGTCCAGCCATGCCACACCGCGTGGCGCAGGGGGGCGAAGACGTGGTCCCAGGATCCAGGATTATTCACCATCACCATCGAAGCGATCGTCACGCCGCGCAGGACATCGAGGGAAACCAGCCGTTGCATTCTTCTGAGGATAGACTTTTTTCTGGCCACGCCCACACCGGAGGCTCGATAATCGGAAGATGTCATTGGGCCTGCTGGTGTACGGCGACAATCATTTGATCCTGCGCGGCCCCCGGCCGACGCGCGCGGAAGCCTCGGCACTCGTGCGCCACTTCGGCTTGTCGCTGGCCCGGATCGAGGCGCGGCTCGACCGGTCCGGCCACTTCGACCGCTGGCAGATCTCGGTCCGCGAGTTTCGCGAAGATCTGACGTGGGCCGGGCAACTGGCCGCCGCAACGAAGCCGAGCCCAGCCGTGGGCATCTTGCTCAAAGAACTGGCCGCCCGGGGCATTTCGATCGACTTTCTAGAGGAGTCCGTATGCGTGCAGTAGTACCTGTTCTTTTCTTGATCGCCCTAGCCGGCTGCCAGAAGACGCCCACGCGGGCCGATATCCATTCCTACGCGCAGCCGGACTTGGCCCGCGTCCGCCACCTGGAGCTCGACCTCGAAGTGTTCTTCGGCGAGCGCCAACTCGTCGGCACCGCCACCTTGAGCGTCGAAGGGCCCGGCCCGCTGACTCTTGACACCCACGACCTCACCATTGAGCGCGTCGAGCTTTGGAACCCCGGTCGCCGCGCGTGGGACGCAGGCACGTACACGCTCGGCAAGGCCGATCCGGTGCTTGGCGCCGCACTCGAAATCCCCCTCACGATGCCGGACCAAGGAGTGCGGGTTAGCTATCGCACCAGCCCCAAGGCGACCGCCCTCCAGTGGCTGGATCCGCCGCAGACGGCCGGCAAGAAATACCCGCTACTCTTTACGCAATCGGAGTCGATCTATGCGCGTACCTGGGTCCCCTTGCAGGATTCGCCGGGCATCCGCATCACCTATCGGGCCCGCATTCACACGCCGCGCGAACTCTATGCCGTCATGAGCGCCGATAACTCGAAGAACACCTCGCGCACCGGTGACTATACCTTCAACATGCCCCAGCGCATCCCGCCCTCCCTGCTGGCCTGGGCCGTTGGCGACATTGACTACCGGGCACTTTCAAACCGCACCGGCGTCTACGCCGAGCCCGCCACGGTGGAGACGGCCGCGCGTGAATTCTCCGATACCGAACGCATGGTGCAAGCGATTGAGCAAATGTACGGCCCCTACCGTTGGCAGCAGTACGACATCTTCGTCGGCCCCCCCAGCTTTCCTATCGGCGGCATGGAAAATCCCCGCCTCACTTTTGCCACGCCCACGGTACTCGCCGGCGACAAGAGCCTGGTCGGCTTGATCGCGCATGAGCTGGCCCACTCCTGGTCCGGCAATCTGGTGACGAATGCCACGTGGCGCGATTTCTGGTTGAACGAGGGCTTCACGACATACCTCGAAAACCGCATCCAGGAGAAACTCTACGGCCAGGAACGCGCCGACAAGGAGTTTACTATTGAGCTCGGCGAACTGCGCGAAGAGCTCAAGAAGCTCGCGCCGCGCGATCAGATTCTGTGGGTGAACCTCGATGACCGCGATCCCGAAGAGGGCTTTACGCAAGTGCCCTATGTGAAGGGCGCGCTGCTGCTGAGGACCCTGGAGCGCGAAGTAGGCCGCAAAAAGTGGGACGCTTTCCTGCAGGACTACTTCTCCCGCTTTGCTTTCGAAAGCATCACCACGGCCCAGTTCCTCGACTATCTGCGACTGCGCCTGCCCGAAGCCCAGGCCGTCGACGTGCGTCATTGGATCTACGATCCCGGCCTGCCTGAAGGCGGCGCCGTGCCGCCGGCCGGCGTCTTTGCGGCGATCGACCAAGCCGGCCAGAGCTTCGCCCAGGGCCAGACCTTCATGACCAACGGCTGGAGCACGCAGGATTGGCTCCGCTTTCTGCGCCAGTTGCCCGCCGGCCTGCCCCTCAAGGACATGGCCCGTCTCGACGAGGCCTATCGGTTCTCCGCCACCGGCAACGCCGAGATTCTCACCCAGTGGCTGAAGATGTCGATTCATACCGATTATTCGCCTGGCCTTGCGAGGCTGGAGCCATTCTTGTTGTCGGTCGGCCGGCAGAAGATGTTACGTCCGCTTTACACTGAGTTGGCCAGCACGATGGCGGGAAAAGCCAAAGCGCGCGAATTGTTCTCCCGCGCACGCTCGTCTTACCATCCGATTGCGGCCGCCATGGTGGAAGGCTTGCTCAAATAAGGGGAATCGGCCCCCCGCAAACAATCCGCTGAAGTTCATCCCAGGATTGGCCGATGAAACCTTATGATGGGAATCCGCACCAGTATCCTGCTTCTGTTGCCGGGCCTCGCCTTGGCCGCCTCCCTTCCCGCCAGCCTGCCCCGCCTGCAAACGGTGCCCAATATCGCTCCCGTAGTCGACTCGCTTAATCAACTGCGGACGCGCCTCGCGATTCCGGGCCTCGCCGCGGCCATCGTCATTGACGGGCAGATGGTGTGGCGCGGTGAATGGGGCAACCTGACCACCACCAGCCTGCGCGATGTCGCCTCCGTCACGAAGACCATGGCCGCCGTGATTGCCATGCAGCAGGTTGAGCGCGGCCAATTGGGCCTGCAGGACGCGGTGCCCGGCCTGCCCGGCGTCCAGGTGCGGCACCTGCTATCGCATACCAGCGTCGGCCGCCCGGGCGAGACTTTTCACTACAACAATCTGCGTTACGGCGCTCTCACCGCGATTCTGGAACGCGGCACGGGCCAAAGCTTCGCCCGCTTACTGCAAGCCCGCGTCCTCTCGCCCGCCGGCATGCGCGGCACCCGGCCGGGCACCAATTCCATCTCTGGCGTCGTGAGCCATGTGGAAGATCTCGCCCGTTTTATGGCGGCCCTCGATGGCGACGAGATGCTGGGCGAACGCCAGAAGCAATGGATGTGGATGCCGATGGGCGCCGGCTTGCCCTATGCGCTCGGCTGGTATTCGCAGAGTTACTTAGGGCAGCGCGTCGTCTGGCACTACGGGCAGTTGAACGGATACGGCTCCAGCCTGGTGGTGAAGATTCCCGGCCTGCGCGCCAACCTGGTGGTGCTGTCGAACTCTTCGCTGCTCTCCGATGCCTACCATCTCGAAAGCGGCGACATCCTGCGCTCCCCGCTGGGGCGCAGTTTCCTGGCCGCCTTGGTGGACCCTCTACCGGTGGAACCGCTTACTCGGGTCAGCCGCGCCAGTGCCATCACCTCGATGACCCTTCCTATCTTGCCACCCAAACGCGTCGTTGCCCGGCAGACTAACGCGCGGACCATCGTCCACGGCGCGGGATTCTAACGAGAACGCATTCCCGTCATCCTTGCATTTGAGAGTCCGCTTTCATTATCATATGAATAATGCACAACGCTCTCGCTTTCCTGCTTCTCGCCACTTCGCTCTTCGCCCAATCGCTCGGCAATGCCGGCCGCGTGGAAGGCCGCGTGGTTGACCCTTCCGGCGCCGCCATCGCTGGCGCCCAGGTGGAGATTGTCAACCCACTCACTAACTATCGCCAGGCCATGAAAAGCGAGGCCGATGGCAGCTATCGCTTCCGCCAATTGCCCTTTAACCAGTACCATTTCGAGGTCACCGCCGCCGGATTCGCCACCTTCACCCGCGACATCGCCGTGCGCACCGCGGTCGCCACCGCGATTCCGGTGCAGCTCAAGTTGGCCACCGGCGTCACCAGCGTCGAGGTAGAGGCCTTCGGTGCGGACTTGCTCGAGAACGTCAACTACGCGCACAACGACATGGACGCCAAGGGGCTCGAGAAAATGGCCCTCTTTTCGCCGGCCTCCGGCCTCAGCGACGCCTTGACCTTGGGCTCGCCAGGCGTCGTCGCCGACGCCAATGGCTTCTTCCACCCCATTGGCGACCACGCCCAAACCAGCTTCGTGATCGACGGCCAGCCGGTGAATGACCAACAGTCGAAGGCATTTTCGACCCAGCTTCCCGTGAACGCGATCCAGTCGCTGGAAGTGATCACCGGCGCGCCCGGTGCCGAGTATGGCGATAAGACAGCGCTCGTGGTGGCCGCGACGACGAAGTCCGGCTTAGCGCGCCCCGAAGGCTACGGCAGCTTGCAGACCGGCTATGGCTCCTTCGGCACCACGGTTACGGAAGGCACGCTGGGCGCGGGCAATGCCAAGTTCGGCAACTTCCTGGCCGTCACCGCCGGGCGTAGCGGAAGATTTCTTGATTCACCCGAATTCCGGCCCATCCACAATATCGGCACGCACCAGACGATCTTCGATCGCGTCGACTATCAGCCTAACGCCCGCCACGCCTTCCACCTCAATATCCTCGGCGGCCGCAATGACTTCCAGGTCCCCAACACGTTCGACCAGCCGGGCCAGGACCAGCGCCAGCGCTCCACCACCGGCAACGTCGGCTTCGGCTGGATCTATTCGGCATCTCCCTCTACGCTGCTCACCGTGAACCCCTTCGTGCGGCAGGATCGGGTGCACTACTTTGCGAGCCCCAACCCCGCCGACGATTCGCCGATCACGTTGGGGCAGGACCGACATCTGACCAACTGGGGCACGCGCGTCGACCTCTCCCACGTCAAAGGCCGCCACACCCTCAAAGCCGGCTACCAGGGCATGCAAACCCGGCTCGTCGAAAATTTCTTCCTGGGCGTCACCGACAACGGCTTCAACCCCATCTGCGTCGACAAGGATGGCGACGCCGCCGGACCCAATACTGTCCGCGACCCGGCCCGCTGCAGCGGCCTCGGCTTTCTGCCGAACGAAAGTCTGCAGCCCGGCCTAGTGCCCTTCGACCTCACCCGCGGCGGACGCCTCTTCCGCTTCAACGGACGCCAGAACATTAACCAAAACGCCCTCTACGCGCAGGACCAATACCGCATCGGCGGCCTGAACGTAACGCTCGGCTTCCGTTACGACCGTTATCAGGGCCTCGTCAACGCCAACGGCATCCAGCCCCGCGTCGGCCTTTCTTACCAGATCCGGCAGACCGGTACCGTCCTCCGCGCGGCCTTTTCGCGCACCTTTGAGACGCCCTACAACGAGAACCTGATCCTGTCGAGTTCCACCGGCGCGGGCGGCGGCCTGGCGCAAAACATCGTCGGCGCGGATGCCGTCGAGCCCATCCGCCCCGGCAATCGCAACCAGTACAACGTCGGCTTCCAGCAGGCCCTGGGCTCGCGCCTCATCGTGGAAGGCGATTACTTCTGGAAGTTCACCCGCAACGCCTATGACTTCGGCGCCGTGCTCACGACGCCGCTGGTCTTTCCGATCTCCTGGTTCAAAAGCAACATCAGCGGCTTCTCGCTGCGGCTATCGTCAGTCGCCTGGAAAGGCTTCCAAGGCTCCTGGCTTATCGGGCAAGGGAAAGCGCGCTTCTTTGGCCCCTCGAATGGCGGCCTGATCTTCCCCGATTCGCTCGAAGAAGGGGTCTTCCGAATCGACCATGACCAGGCGTTCCAGTCGACGAGCCACGTCGTCTATAAGGTCCCCAAAACCGACTGGTTCGCTGCCTACACCTGGCGCTACGATTCCGGCTTGGTCTCCGGCGGCATTGACTCCCGCGACGCGGCCTTTGACCTGTCCGCGGCTCAGCAATCGGCTATCGGCCTCTTCTGCGGCACTACCTCTGCGTCGCTCAACAAGCGCATTAAAGATTGCGACGACGACGAACCCTTCGGAGCCCTCCGCTACCGGATTCCGGTCGACGGCACCGCCAACCCTGACCATCGCCCCTCCCGCGTCGCGCCCCGCCATCTGCATACGCTATCGGTGGGCAACGACAACCTGTGGCGCGCGGAACGCTGGAAGATGACCGCCCGCTTCAACATCGTCAACATGGCCAACACCCAGCGCCTCTACAATTTCCTCTCCCCCTTCGGCGGCACTCACTTCGTCACGCCACGCGCGTTCTCCGCCTCCCTCGGCGTCACATTCTAACGAAGTGGGTCGGGCCCCCTGCCAAGCCCCCGGCCCGCCTCAATCAAGCGTCGAAAACAAGGACCCCTGCGCGGGCTCCGGCTTTTCTGTCGCCCTTCGTTTCGGTTTGGCGCGCGCCCCGCCCTTCCGGCTGCCGTGCTTTTGGGCCACTCCATCCGCTTCTTCCCGCGCCACCGCCTGACGCCGATACGGGCTAAGCCGAGCCCGCGCCTGTCGTACCGCCACCGCGTGCTCCACAATGGGCAAGGGGTAACTCTGGAGCAGCGACGGATAGAGCCATGGCATCGCGATACCGGCATCCGGCACGTCGCGTAGTTCCGGAATCCACCGCCGAATGAACACCCCATGCGGATCCTGATCCTGCGCCTGCTTGGTGGGGCTGTAGATGCGTAGCGTATTGATGCCCGTGGTGCCGGATTGCATTTGCGCTTGCGAATAGTGGATGCCGGGCTCGTAGTCGACAAACAGGCGCGCCAAGTGCAACGCCGGCTTCCGCCAGTGGAGCCACAGATGATACGCCGCGAACGACATTAGCATGGCCCGCATTCGAAAATTAATCCAGCCGGTTTCCTGCAGGCACCGCATACACGCATCGACCAGAGGATAGCCGGTGAGCCCGTGTTGCCAGGCGGAGAAGCGATCCCCGTCGAAATCGTCTTCGCGCAAACCGTCATAGGACCGCATGAAGTTTCGGAACTCGATCTCCGGCTCGTCCTCCAGTTTCTGCATAAAGTGGCAGCGCCAATGCAGGCGCGCGTCAAAGGCCCGCAACGCGCGCTTCCAATCGCCTTCCGCGTGTTCGGCCCGCGCCCGCGTGCGTTGCACAATCTGCCGCGTGCTGAGCGTACCCCAGGCCAGATGCGCGCTCAACCGGGAACAGCCGTCAAAGGCGGTAAGCGGGGAGGAGAGATCCCGGTGGTAGTGTGCGCCGCGCTCCGCCAGGAAGGAATTGAGCATTGCATGCGCCGCCGCTTCCCCTCCGGGCTGGGCCAATCGTCGCGTGTCGCCCCCTAAGCCGAGTTCGGCGTGGGTCGGCAGCCCGCCCGCCTCAAGGTCGACGGATCGCAGCAGCGCCGGCGCGGGAGTCACCGCACGCGCCATCCGCGCTTCCCATTGCTTCGCCCAGCCATTGCGACTCGCCAGCCGCCGCACCACGCCGTTGGCCGGCAGTTCTTCCATCGCCACTCCACTCGCCCGCGCCCAGCGGCGCACCTCGCGGTCTCTGGCGTAGCTTAGGCCGTTGGAGGTCTCTTCGTGCGCCCAGATCTTCTCGATTCCCACCTGCCGCCGCAGCCCCTCCAGGATGGGCACCGCCTCCCCCACCCGGATGGCCAACGGCTGCCCGCGGCGCGCCAGTGACTCGCGCAGTTCGGCGAGCGAGGCCCGCAGGAAGGTCCAGTGGGCGGGATCGAAGTCCGGTGCCGCGAGCAGAGCCGGCTCCACGATGAAAAGCGGGAGCACGGGCCCGCGCGCGGCGGCGGCGGCCAAAGGCGCGTGGTCCACTACCCGGAGATCGCGCTTGAACCAAACGAGTTGTACCACCATCCTTCGATGCCACCCCATGATGCCGAGGTCGGACATTTCTGCCTTGCCCGGGCGTACCGGGGAGAGACTCATGCGGTCACGGACAAATTCCCTTTTGCCATCAGCAACTTACGGAGTAACGTGGGGTGCCGGCTGTTATCCTGGTCCTTGATGGGGGCGGTTGATTTCGGCATCATGGCCGATTCGCGATGATTCAATAGAATCAACAACTCTCGGGTTCGTTTCGTAAAGTCCCGACGCAAAAGGCCCCACCCGAAGGTGAGGCCTTTGGCAAACGATCACGACAGGACTAGTTGCCCGAAACGGTCAGCACCAGGTTGGCGACGTTCGAGGCGCCGTTCACCGTGGTGACGATTACCGGGAAGGTGGCCACCGGCAGGATGCCCAGACCCACGTTGCGGGGAATCTGCACCACGATAGCCGTGGGAGAAACCGACCGGATGGGCGCGGCGGCCCCACCGACGCGAACGCTGGTGCCCACTAGCGACAGCACCGGCGTACCGCCATTGGCGGTGCCGGCTGCCGAGGGTGCCAAGTTCGAGCCCACGATGCGGATGAGGCCGTCCGAACGCACCGTGCCACCGCCGACCACGGCTTCGACGCGGTCAATGACCGGCAAGGTGGTGAAGGCGCCGGCCAATTGCGCGCGAACCGCGCCGCCCGGGTGCACCGCGCTATGCAGGTTAAGGTAGTGGCCGCTGGGGTTCTGTAAGGCGGCCGCGATCACGGCGGCGTTCGTGTTGAGCGCCGTGCGGTAGATGTTGCCGAAGCCCGTAGCGGCGGTGAGAGAATCTGCCGTGCCGCCGAGGTTCGAGTTGATCACCACCGGGCCGTTCTGCCCGGCCACGCCCGTGTGGACATGGAGACCGGTAAAGGTAACGGTCTCGGGGAAACGAAAGTTGACCGAGAACGTCGCCAAGCCCGCCAACGGCACGCCGTCGGCGCCACGCAGGGCGCGCAGAGTGAAGTTTGCCGTGCTGGTCGCGTTCAAATCAACCGGCGGCACTTCGTTCGCCGGCGACTGGTTCACGCCGAAATTCGCCGCGTCCACGGCTAGGGTTTGGCCGCGAATCGCGCCACCCGGATTTAGGCTGGTGTGCAGGTTGACGTAAAAGCCGGCCGGACTCGACTCAAGGCCCGCCAAGGCCGCGACCGTCGCCGCATTCGGGCCGTTGATGCGGTTCACAAACCGAAGCGTGCCCGTGCCATTGCTGGCTACATCCATCGGACCGGCCAGGGTCGAGTTGATCGTCACCGGACCATTAACACCGGCGGCGCCAGTGTGGACATGCAGACCCGTGAACTGCGTGCCGGCCGGAAAGCCCGTATAGGCCACGTCGAAGGTGACCTCGGACGAGACCACCGCGCCCGTCGTATCACGGCCCGTAAGAGCCGTGACGGCCGCAAAGCCGCTCGCCGCCAGGCCCACAATCGGGGGTACTTCGTTGGCCGGCGAAAGCTGGGTCATCACCGTGGTGGCTGTCGTCGCCAACACTTGGCCGCGAATCGCGCCGCCCGGGTCCGCTGCGGTGTGGAAGTTGACATAGAAATTGTTAGGGTTGGCAATCATGTCATTGATCGCCGAAATGGCGGCTTCCGAATTGAGCCGCATGGACTGCCGGACCATACCCGCTTTTCCGGTGGCATCTGCCGCTTCGCCGGACCCAACGCCTGAGTTCAGCACTACGGGGCCGTTCTGGCCGCGAATGCCACGGTGGACATGGAGGCCGGTGATGGTGATGGGGCCAGGGAAGTTATAGTCGACGTTGAAGTCCACATAGGCTTCCGTGATGACGCCACTCGCGTTACGCGTCGCGTGGACCCACACTGTGGCCGAACCGGTCGCGACCAAGTCCAGCGGCGGTACTTCGTTGGCCGTCGAAAGGTTGGCACGGAAGGGAATGGATTGCAGCGTTTGGGCCATGGCCCCGCCGCTGAGTAGTAAGCAAGTGGTCGCGAGGACGACCATGGGTGTGAATGGTGAAGTTTTCAAGGCGCTCTCCTGAATGCAGTGATTCCTAAATGAGGAATACGTAGCCAAATGATTATCAGATGAGCGGTACCCGGCGCAAGGGGCAAAATTCCGGTTATACGGCGGTGACGACCCGGACTCGTTCCAGCAAGTTGGCTAATTGGTCAAGCCGCAAGGCGTTCGCACCATCGGATTTGGCCCGCTCCGGTGCTTCGTGGACTTCGACGAAGAGACCGTCAATGCCCACGGCCGCCGCCGCGCGAGCCAAGGGTTCGATGAAGCGCGGCTGGCCGCCGCTGGCGTTGCCACCAGCCCCAGGCAGTTGCACGCTGTGGGTGGCGTCGAAGATGACCGGATAACCGAAGTCGCGCATGATGACTAAGCCGCGCATATCGACCACTAGGTTGTGGTAACCGAAGCTTGAACCCCGCTCGGTAAGGCTTACTTTCTGGTTGCCGGTGGAAGTTACTTTTTCGGCGGCGTGGCGCATATCTTCGGGCGCCATGAATTGGCCTTTTTTGATATTCACGATCCGTCCCGTGCGGCCGGCGGCAACGAGTAAGTCAGTTTGCCGGCAAAGGAAAGCGGGGATTTGTAAGATATCGGCGCATTCGGCCACTTTCTCCGCTTGCCAAGCTTCATGGATGTCGGTGAGCACAGTGTAGCCTTCTTTGCGCAGCCCAGCCAGAATTCGGCAGCCTTCTTCGAAACCAGGGCCGCGGTAAGAGCCAACGCTGGAGCGATTGGCCTTATCGAAAGAGGCTTTGAAGATGAACGGCCCAGCGACTTTCGCGATCTCCCAGGCGAGGTAATGGCAGTGCTCTTCGCTTTCGATCACGCAGGGGCCGGCGATCAAGGCCAGCGGTGCGCCGCCGCCGAGTGTCAGATCCGGAGAGAGAGTAAGTGGAGCGGTCATCGGGAGAAGAGCGGCTGCTCCAAGCGACCCAGCCGCTGCTGGCGATTAGCGTAAGAGGCGCCCAAAAAGGCCGTAAACAAGGGGTGCGGCTCCAGCGGCTTCGACTTGAACTCGGGGTGAAACTGGCAGCCCAGGAACCAGGGATGATCCGGCAGTTCACAGATCTCGACGTAAACGCCGTCGGGCGTTTGTCCTGAAATCTTGAGGCCGTGTTCGGTGAGGATCTTCTCGTATTCGCGATTGAACTCGAAGCGGTGCCGGTGGCGTTCGCTGATTTCCTCCTGGCCATAGGCTTCGCGCGCCAAGCTGCCCTCGGCCAACTGGCATTGGTAAGCACCCAGGCGCATGGTGCCGCCTAACTCGTCGACGCCGAGTAACTCGCGTAGTTTGTAAATCACGCGATGCGGCGCGGCGGGATTGAATTCGGTCGAGTCCGCACCGGTAAGGCCGGCCACGTGGCGTGCAAACTCGATCACCATGGTCTGCATGCCGAGGCAAATGCCGAAGTAAGGTACTTTTTCCTCGCGGGCATAGCGAATGGCGTGTAACATGCCTTCCACGCCGCGCGAACCGAAGCCGCCCGGCACTAGGATGCCGTCGAATTGGTTGAGTAAGTCGTGGCAGGCCGGCCACTCGAGGGTTTGCGCTTCAATCCAGTGGAATTCGATTTTAAGGTTATGGGCCAAGGCCCCATGGATAAGCGCTTCTTTGAGGCTCTTGTAAGAGTCCTCGTACTCAACGTACTTGCCGATCAGCCCGATCTCGACGACGTCGCGAGGATTCTTCATCCGCTTTAACATCGAGCCCCAGGCGGCCATATCACGGGGCGCCGAAGTGGGCATTTCGAGGATATGGAGTATCTTCTCGTCCACTTGCTGGTCGGCGAGCAGCAAGGGTACGGCATAGACGCTGTCGACGTCCATCACGGTTACGACGGCGTCCAGGTCGACGTCGCAGAAAAGGGCGATCTTGGCCTTCATCTCGTCGGCCAGCGGGCGTTCGGAACGGCAGAGCAAAATATCGGGCTGGATGCCGAGCGCGCGGAGTTCTTTCACCGAGTGCTGCGTGGGCTTGGTTTTCAGTTCCTGGGCGGCCGCGATCCAGGGCACCAAGGTCAGATGGACGAAGCAGGCATTGGTGCGGCCCACTTCGTGCCGCATCTGGCGAATGGCCTCAAGAAAGGGCAGACTTTCGATATCGCCCACCGTGCCGCCGATTTCGCAGATGACCACGTCGACGCCTGCGCTTACCTTGCGCATGGCATTTTTGATCTCATCGGTAACGTGCGGAATTACCTGGACGGTTTTGCCCAGATAGTCGCCGCGGCGCTCCTTCATGATGATCTGTTCGTAGATGCGGCCGCTGGTGAGGTTGTTGGCTTTGGATAAGGGCGAGTGGGTGAAGCGCTCGTAGTGGCCGAGGTCCAAGTCGGTTTCGGCGCCGTCGTCGGTGACGAAGACTTCGCCGTGCTGAAAGGGACTCATGGTGCCGGGGTCGATATTCAAGTAGGGGTCGAACTTCTGCATGCAGACGCGGAGTCCGCGGCTTTCGAGCAAGCAGCCGATGGACGCCGCCGCGATGCCCTTGCCCAGGGAAGAGACCACACCGCCAGTGACGAAGATATATTTAGCCATTGTTAGTTATAGGATTCCGGGAGAGAGAGATTTCGAAGTAGTGCCGTAAACGAGCCAGATCCTCTGGCGTATCGACGCCCAAAGACTCATACTCGGTTTCGGCGACGCGGATTTTATAGCCGTTCTCCAAAGCCCGTAATTGTTCGAGGCACTCGGCCGTTTCGAGCGGACCGACGGGTAAGTCAGAGTAACTCAAAAGGAAGTCGCGTTGGTAGACGTAAAGCCCGATATGTTTGTAGTAAGCAAGGCCGTCGCCGGTGCCACGATTATAAGGAATGGTGGAGCGGGAAAAGTAGATGGCGTTCGATAGGCGATCGGTAACTACTTTGACCACGTTCGGATTGCCATGATCGGCCGGATCTTCGATCTTGCGTTTGAGCGTGGCCATCGGAATGTCCGGATTATCGAGCAGGGCCAACACCGCCGCATCGATAGCCGCCGGATCGATCAGCGGCTCATCGCCTTGAATATTGACGATTACCGAAGCCGGATCGGCCGAGGCGACCTCCGCCACGCGGTCAGTGCCGGAAAAATGGTCACTCCGCGTCATGCGGACGATAGCCCCAAAGCCTCGCGCGGCGCGGGCGATGCGGTCGTCATCGGTGGCCACGACGACGTTGGTGAGGTAGCGTGCTTCGAGGGCACGTTCCCACACGTGTTGGATCATGGGTTTACCGGCGATAGAGACGAGGGCTTTGCCGGGAAAACGGCTGGAAGAGAACCGGGCGGGAATTACGCCGAGAATGCGCTGCGGCACGTTCGATGGTAACACAGCCGTCGCGGAGGTGGAGCCATTTTCGGGTGGGGAAAGTTCACTCCCGTGTCTGAATCGGCACGGCTGATTGGTGATATCGTTAAGGAGAATCGAGACTCTCTCGAACGGGATGGTGTCTATGCTATTTCGGAGCAGGTTAACGCCCCTGGCCCTGTGTGTGATCGCGGCAATTTTTGTTTCGGCAACGGCGCGGCTTCCGGCGGCAGACCGGGCGAAGAACAACGCCCAGCCCCCGACGGACGCGGCCAAGAAGCCCGCCGCTGGCCAGACCGAGCCTGCTAAGCCCGCCGAAACTACGCCCTTGCCGCCGGCTCGCGTCGGCATTGAGCCCCGCGTGTCCACCGCCGCTCCCAAGCCACTGGAAGGTGAAGCGGCCCGCGTGCCGAACATCCGGGTCGATACCAACCTGGTGCTGATCAACGTCACCGTGCGCGACCCGCTCAACCGCTTTGTCACCGGCCTCGAGAAAGAGCAGTTCAAGCTCCTGGAAGATAAGGTCGAGCAGAAGATCGCCCAGTTCGCCAGCGAAGACGCGCCGCTGTCGATCGGCCTGGTCTTCGATGCCAGTGGGAGCATGGGCCCGAAGTTGCAGAAGGCCCGCCAAGCGGCGGCGCAGTTCTTTAAGACGGCCAACCCGGAAGACGAATTCTTCCTGGTGCAGTTTAATGATCGGCCCGAACTGGTGGTGCCCTTCACCCACTCGACCGAGGAGATCCAGAATCGCCTGACCTTCACACAGGCCAAAGGCAAAACCGCCTTGCTCGACGGCGTCTATACCGCGATGACCCAGATGAAGAAGGCCAAGAATCCGCGCAAGGCGATTATCATCCTCTCCGATGGCGGCGATAACTCGTCGCGCTACACCGAGAGTGAGATTCGGAACCTGATCCGGGAAGCGGACGTCCAAATCTATGCGATCGGTATTTTTGAGCCGATGTCGGCCCGCGGCCGTTCCGCGGAGGAGATGGCAGGCCCGGGCCTGCTCACTGAAGTGGCCGAGCAAACGGGCGGACGTCATTTCCCGATCGAGAATGTAAACGAATTACCGGACGTGGCGGCCAAGATTGGTATCGAGCTGCGGAACCAATACGTGCTGGGTTACTCGCCCCTCAACCAGGAGCGCGACGGCAAGTATCGCCGCGTGCAAGTGAAATTGATTCAGCCGAAAGGACTGCCGCCCCTCAAGCCCGCTTGGCGTCAAGGCTATTATGCACCAGCCCAGTAGACGACTTTTCCTAACCACCTCGGCCGCCGCCTTGGCTTACGGGCAAGACCCGGAGCCCACCTTCCGTTCCGACACTCGCTTGGTGCCTCTTTATGCGACCGTGGTGAACTCCAAGGGGCAGTTAGTCACCGATCTGCCCCGCAGCGCGTTCAAAGTACTAGAGAATAACGTGGAGCAGCCGATCAAGGCGTTTCTCCGCGAAGATGTCCCCGTGTCGCTGGGCCTGATTGTGGATAACTCTGGCTCCATGCGGGATCGCCGCGCGAAGGTGGAAGCCGCAGCGATCGCCATGGTGAAGGCATCGAATCCGAAGGACCAAGTGTTCATCGTCAACTTCAATGACCAAGCCTTTGAAGACGTGCCCTTCACGTCTGACGTGAAGAAGATGGAAGAGGGCCTAACGAGGATCGACTCGCTGGGCGGCACGGCTTTCTACGATGCCATTGACCTTTCGCTCGACAATGTCGCCAAAGGCAAGCAGGACAAGCGCGTGCTGATGCTGATCACCGATGGAAACGACAATGCCAGTTCCACGACACTCGAAAAGTTACTCGCCAAGACGGGGCGGGCCAATGTCGTGATTCACATAATTGGTTTGCTATCGACGGAAGAGCCGCGCGAAGCCAAGAAGGCGCAGCGGTCGCTGAAGTCGATTGCGGAGTCTACAGGCGGGCTATGTTTCTTTCCGAAAGATCTGGAAGAAGTAGAAAAGCTGGCGCTGCAAGTGGCGCACGATATTCGCAATCAGTATGTGATTACTTACTCGCCGTTGAACGCGGCGCTCGACGGCAGTTACCGCACCATTAAAGTAACAGCGAAGGGACCGAATAATCCCGTGGTGCGTACGCGCTCGGGTTACTACGCCACGCCGAACCAGAAAGAGCCGAAGAAGCTCTCACAGAGTCTCTAGGTGTTGAGCTTTATTTGGAACGCCGTGCGCGGCTATCCGCTAAGGCCATGGGCCAGCCCTTATCTGCGCTGGCGCATGGAGACTTACTGGGGTCTGCACGCCGAGGAGATTACGGCGCGCCAATTCTTTACCTTCTCCTGGCAGCACCGCCAGGAGTTACTCCGGTTTCTCGCCTGGGCCGGACGCATGCATCGAAGGACGTAGCTTATGGATCTCGGATTGCGCGGGAAGGTGGCCATCGTCGCGGCCGCCAGTAAGGGCCTTGGCTTAGCCGTAGCAAGGGGTTTGGCCGCCGAAGGGGCGCAGGTCGCCATCTGCGCGCGAGACGGCAAGACGTTGAGCGCGGCAGCAGCAGGGATCGGACCAGACGTGATGGCTTCGGCGGTAGACGTCACGAACGAGGAGCAGGTGAAAGCCTTTGTCGAGAGCGTCCGCCAGCGCTTTGGCCGGGTGGACATCTGCGTCACCAACGCGGGCGGGCCTCCTTCGAAAAGCTTCGAGCAAACGAGCCCCGCCGATTGGGAAGCAGCCGTGCGGCTGAACCTGATGAGCACGCTGCACTTCGCCTACGCCGTGCTGCCAGGGATGAAGGCGCAAGGCTGGGGCAGGTTACTCACGATTACTTCGGTGTCGGTGAAACAGCCGCTCGATGGACTGATTCTGTCTAACTCAGTGCGCGCGGCGGTGGCGGGTTTGGTGAAGAGCTTGGCCAATGAATACGGGGCCTTTGGTGTAACGGTGAATAATGTTTGCCCAGGCTATACGGCCACGGACCGGCTGAATGCGCTGGCAAGTAAGTTGGCGGCGGAGCAACAGACGGATGAGACGACTATCAAAGAGCGTTGGGCGGCGCTGACAGCACTGAAGCGGGTCGCCACGCCCGAGGAGTTTGCAGACGCGGCAGTCTTTCTAGCTTCCGATCGCGCAAGTTACTTGACGGGTGTGTCGTTGGCCGTCGATGGCGGGCTAACTCGCGGATTATTGGGCTAGAGCTGTGACCGCTTGATTTCTTTTTTCTGACGCACCGTGCCATCCTAGCCCGTCGCGTAAGCAATGGGTCACGTTTGCCAACGAAACTTGAGCGTTTACTGCTTTTGTCGAGGGCCCGGGTGACCCATCGCTGACGCGATGGGCTAGGCAGGGCGGCAATGTCTAAAGAAACAAGTTAATCCGTCAGGGCACTAAGTGACGGGCCCGGGATTGAAGGGTGCCAGGGCGTTGTAAAGGCGCCAGTGGTCGGCCCAGGTTTTGCGGCGGCCGCTGGCGACTTCGAGGAGTAAGTGGAATAAGTCCCAGCCAACTTGGTCAATGGTGGCTTCGCCGGTGGCGATGCGGCCGGCGTCCAAGTCGATCAGATCGTGCCAACGCTCGGCGAGCGAGGTGCGGGAAGAGACCTTGATTACTGGTACGAGCGCGAGACCGTAAGGCGTACCTTCGCCCGTCGTAAACACATGCAGGTTCATGGAGGCGAGTTGCTGGGTGCCGCAGATGAAGTCGCTGGCGGGCGTGGCGGCGAAGATGAGACCTTTGCGGGTGACTTTTTCGCCGTGGGTCGCGACGCCGCTGATGGCCGAGGAACCGGCTTTGGCGATGGAGCCCATGGCTTTCTCGACGATATTGGCCAGCCCGCCACGCTTATTACCGGGCGTCGTGTTCGCGCTGCGGTCGGCCCGGCCGCGGGCGAGGTAGTCGTCGAACCACTGCATCTCGCGGACTAAGTCGCTGGCAATATCCGGAGTGGCACAGCGCGGCGTGAGTAAGTGGATGGCGTCGCGAACTTCGGTAACTTCGGAAAACATGACGGTAGCGCCGGCGCGGACGAGTAAGTCGGCCATGGCGCCGACGGCGGGGTTGCAGGTAACTCCGGAGAAGGCATCGCTGCCGCCACACTGGAGGCCGACGACTAAGTCCGAGGCCGGGCAAGTTACGCGGCGGCGCTGGTTCAAGATGGCGAGCCGGCGTTCGGCGCTTTCGAGAATGCGGGCGATAATCTCGCCGAACCCGGCATGGTCCTGGAGGCGGACGACTTCGGGCGGAGCGCTCTCGAAAAGAGGAAAGAGCCGTGAAGGCTGCATTTTTTCGCAACCAAGACTGACGACGAGCGGATCGCCACCCAGGTTCGCGTGCCGGCTGATGTGGCCTAAAGTACGGATGGGAATAGCGGCATCGGGAGCGTCGATGGCGACGCCGCAGCCGTAAGTATGAGTAAGTGAGATGGCATCGTCGACATTGGGAAACCGTGGGAGTAACTCGGCGCGAATGCGTGCGACGGCATAGTCGACTGTGGCGGCGACGCATTGCACGGTAGTGGTAATGCCGAGGACGTTCTTGGTGCCCACGCTGCCATCGGCATTGCGGTAGCCTTCGAAGGTATAGCCGTCAAGGGCTGGAGCGGAGGGCGGCACGGCGGTGGCCAAGGGCAGGCGCGAGAGTTCGGGCGCCTCCGGCATGCGGATCGAATCTTCGCGAACCCAACTGCCAGCGGGGATATCGCGCGCGGCGTGGCCGATCACCTCGCCGTAACGAATGATGGGGGCGCCCTCCGGAAGGTCCACCAGGGTAACTTTGTGTGCCTGGGGCACTGTTTCACGGAGCGTAACTCCTTCGGGCAGGACGGTGCCGCGCGTAAGGCCATAGGGACTAACCGCAATGGCAACGTTGTCGCGCGGATTGACTCGGATCGTAGGTGGGTAAGCCAATTAGCCAGGATATCATTCGATTTCGAACATCAGGAACTGCATCTGCCCCTGGCGTTCGATCTGCAAGGCGACGGGTTGGCCATGACTGAGGTTCTTGACGGCATCCTGTAGGTCGGCCAAGCCTTTGACGGTCCTATTATTCACGGCGTAAATGACGTCACCGGCCAGCAGGGGCTCATCGTGGCTCGATACATCGGCGACAATGCCGGCGACCACGACGCCGTTGAGTCGACGGGTGGTGGGAATGAGCGGAGTTACTTTTTCGTCTAAGTCGATGGCCAGAACGCCCAGTTTGGCCACCATGTTGCTGTCTTCGGCGATGAGCGAGAGGACGCGTTCAGGATCGCGGGGCCGCTCCAGCACGCCCACGGAAATACGCTGCTTATCGCCTCCGCGCAGGATTTCCAGGATAACCGTTTTGCCGGCGTTCTGGTAGATATTCACCCCAAACTGGCGGCTGTTCTCGAGCACTTTATCATTGAGGCTGAGCACAATGTCCTTAATTTCCAAGCCCGCCGTCGCCGCGGCACCATCCGGAACGATGTCGGCCAGGATGACGCCCCAATCCTGCGGCAGACCGAGCGCGTAGGCGAGCGGAGGATTGATGGTTTGGGCGATAACCCCAATCTGGCCGCGCCGCACACGGCCGCCATGGCGAATTTGTTCGTAGACATTGCGCACGATGTTACTGGGGGCGGCAAAGCCGATGCCCTCGTTGCCGCCGGAGCGCGAAATGATGAAGGTGTTGATGCCCACCACCGCGCCCTCGGTATCGATGAGGGGCCCGCCGCTATTGCCGGGATTGATGGAGGCGTCGGTCTGAATGTAGATCATCGGATCGTCCGGCCGCACTTGCCGGGCGGCGGAACTGACGATGCCCATGGTGACCGAATTCTCGAGGCCGAAGGGACTGCCGAAAGCAAAGACGAGTTGACCTTGACGGAGTTTTTCGGAGTCCCCAAAAGAAAGATAGGGCAGCGGTCCGTTGGGCGGGTCCACCTTGATGATCGCAATGTCGGTTTCGCGGTCACTACCGACCACGATGCCCTTCAGCACTTTGGCGCTGGGCTTGACGATGCTGCTGAAGACGCGAGGGTCAGCGGCTTGGGGCAGCAGAACCTGAACGCGGCGCATGGAGCCGACCACGTGAGCATTGGTGACGATGTAGCCGGAGGGGTCGACAATGACGCCACTGCCGCTGCCGCGTTGAGCCTGTAACATCGGAGGTCCGGATTCGCTAGCCGGGGCGTACCCGCGGGTAACGATCTGCACGATGGAGTAGTCGGCGCGGGCGGCGAGGGCTTCGAACTGCTCACTCATCAGCCTCAGGGGCGAACGAGCCGGGCTCTGCCCCGAGAGAGTGGTGGCCAGCAGGAAGAAGAGTAAAGATCGCATACCTAACTAATGTATGCGCGAACGCACGGGAAAGATTCCACTACATGCGTTCGAGACGAATGCGCCCGTGGTTAGTTTCGAGTTCGTAGAGCGGGCCGCCGCCGTTGATGGTGCCGCGGATGCGCTTCTTCTCGACGTCACCTTGGACGGCGAAGTCCGAACTGACGGCGGAGCCGCTGTTGGCGCGAATGGAGGCCTTGAGGTCGGTCGGCAGCTTCAGAGTGATGGAGCCGTTTGAGGTACTGGCGTGGAGGCCGTTCGCTGGCTTGGCGAGCGTCACCTCAATGCCGCCATTGGTCGTCTCGAGACGCACCGGCGTGCTGGTGCCGCCGGCGAGGCGGGCGTTGATGGAGCCATTGGTGGTTTCAGCGGAGAGGCCACCATTCAGGTCGTTGGCGCGAATGCCGCCGTTGGTGGAGCGAGCCTTTACGTCGCCGCCGTGCGCGGAAAGCTCAATGGAGCCGTTGGTGGTGGAGACGTCAAAGTTGCCTTGCGCGCGGTAGAGCTTGATGGAGCCATTGGTGGAGCGCAGTTGGGCGTTCCCTTGGACATCCTCCACGCGGAGCGAGCCGTTGGTGCTTTCAATGCGATCGAGCAGGGTCTGCTTAGGGACGCGGATGAGGTACTTGACGCCGCCGCTGGGCCCGTTCCAGCCTAGGCCCTTTGGCCGGATGGTGCGGATGCGGACGGCGGTGGAGGAGGCCTGGACGTCGACTTTGAGTTGGCGCAGGTAGTCTTCGGTGGGGGCGTAGCGTTCGCCGCTGATGTCGACCTCGTTCTTGTCCCAGCCGGCGACCTCGATGGAGCCGTTCAGATTCTCCACGGAGACCCGTTGGTTGGGCTCGAGCTTGTAGGTCATGTGGAAGTCTTCGCGAAAGCGGTCCGACTGCATACCGTCGAATTCGCAGGAAGCGAGCAGAAGCGGCAGGACGAGGAGAATCGAGCGCATGGTTGGTAACATCCTGGCAGCTAATACGCGCGAGGGCGAGGAATCGTTCAGAAAAAGTTGCGAATTTTTTAAAGGGTGACATTTAGTTAACCACCGTCTAGCCGAGGTGATGTCAACGCCGCAGGAACTGAAGCTCGCGAGGTAGTGCTTCAGTCACGTTAGCCGGGTCTACTAAACACGGCGCGAGAAGGCGGGGCCTTTGTATTGCTGGAGATTGCCGGAATAGAACAACGCCGCCAGCAGGAGGAAGACCCCGGCCAGAGTTTTGGCCGCTAATTCGTTCGGCGGAAGCATCAAGATAATACAGATCGCCACGACCCAGAGGATAGCGATGATGTTGATGGCTGCGCCCCAGCCGCCTAAGTTCCAGGGTGCTACGGCGACCCAGCCGGTGGGGCGGGCGCGCCAGCCCAGGTAAAC
>JBBQQS010000022.1:0-20826 GCA_038215525.1 Bryobacterales bacterium | reverse complement strand
GACGTCCCCGTCGCCACCAGCTTCGCCCGGCGAGGCACCTTCTCCGTGGCGGCGATCTCGACGAAGCGCACCCGGCCGTTTTCCGAGTGCACGAATCCGCCCTCGGCCAGCGCATACTCGGCTTCGATGTCGGGCCAATGTTCGCTAACCAGATAGTCAATGCCGACATTGACGGGGCCGGTGGAGCTCTCTTCACTGGCTTCGGCCAGGAAGATCACGTCGCGGTCAAGCGGCACGGCCAGGCGCTTCAGTTGCAGCATCAGCATCACGCCGGCCGCCACACAGTCCTTGTTATCGGTGGTGCCGCGCCCCCAGATGAAGCCGTCCTTCCGCACCGCGCCGAAGGGATCTACGGGCCACTTCTCGCGCTGCACGCCGACGGTGTCGGTGTGGCCCATGATCAGAATCGGCTTCTTCGTCCCGTTGCCTTTAAGGCGCGCCACCAGATTGGCCCGGTTGGGCTCCTTGGCGAAGATCTGGTAGGGAATGCCTTCGCGGTCGAAGATCTTGCGGATGTAGTCCACCACTTGCGTCTCGTTGCCGGGCGGGTTGCTGGTATCGAAGCGGACGATCGCCTGGAAATGCTGGAGCGCTTCAGCTTTGCTCTTTTCCCAATCGACGACCGGCTCGGCGGCGGTTGCGGCCAGGGTGCAGAGAAGGAAGGGCAGCAGGGTGTGGCGCATAGCGGCCATATTAACACTGAACCTTCTAAATGCAGCTATTGCCGCTTGACCTCGGTGGGCCAGTAGGGTGGGCCAGTAAGGGTGGGCCAGTAGGGTGGGCCGGTGGCGGGAAAGAAGAAGTTGTCGCCAAAGCCTGTCACCGCTTTCGCGGTGCGGCCTCCTTCTCACCCCGCTGCAGAATCTTCCCCATCTCCGCGTCGTCGTCCATGGCGATGGACCGCATTTTGCGGGCCTGCCCGTAGTCGGGATCCTTCGGGTCTTTGGCCTTCTCGGGATCGAAGATTCTCTGATCCACGGGAACCAACGTGTAGGGCCGGAAGTCCGGCGTGGTCGTAAAGACGTCCGAGAAGTCGTTGGCCAGCGCGTCAAACTGGTTCAGCGGCGGCAAGCCCAGAATCTCGTAGAGGGTGCGATGCATGCTGAGGATCGTCGTGTGCCGATGGGACACATAGCCGCGTTTGGCCCACGGGCTGATCACCATCAGCACACTGCGTTGGGCGTCCACGTGATCCGGCTCCCCGCCCGAGTCGTCCTGCGTCACGAAGATCGCCATGTTTTTCCAATACGGCGTGTGCGAGAGAAAGTCGACGATCCGTCCCAGTGCCAAGTCGTTGTCCGCCATCCAGGACGCCAGGTAGGGGTAGCCCTTATCCGGCTTCGGATCCGCGCCGTGATCGTTGCAGATGGCAATGTTGAGGAACGAAGGAAGCTTTTTCCCGCCGCGTAAAAAGCGGGCTTCTATATCGCGCATGAACCAGTGCGCCCGGTATTGGTCCGGAATGTTCATGTTGAAGATGGGATAGCCGAAGTCGGTGTTATCGAACAGCACTTTGGGCATGGGCACGTTCACCACTTCGCGGGCGCCGGTGGGATGTTCGTCGTCATCCTCGGCGACGCCAGGAAACTCGAAGCCCTCACCGTAGTTGCGAAAGGGGATGCGATGGCGGCCCATGTGCTCCCACATGGAGCCGGCTTCGGGGTAGTCCTCCGGCATGAGGGAGCCATTGGAGCCCATGGAGTAGCGGCGACCCGGCGCGCTGCTGTTTTTCTTGAAGGTCCAGCCCAGCGAATAGGTCATTTGCATGAGGTTGTTGGGCTGCACCCCCACGAGCCAACGATGGCCGACGCCGGACGCTTCGGGCTCCATGTAAAAGTTGTCGCTGACGGTGAAAGCGCGCGCGAGGGCATTATGGTTCACCATCACGGCGGCATCCTCGAGCGTGGGCTGGCCGTTGCCTTTGATCGTCTGATGCAGTCCCCAACGGAGGAGCGAAGGGTCATGCCGCGCGCCGGGCACACGGTCGAAGACTGCGTCGTAGGTGTGGTTTTCCTTCGTGATGAAGACCACGTACTTGATCTCGCGCGAGGCCCGTCCCACCAAGGCCGGGATCACCGGCGAAGCCATCTGGGCCCGATTCACCGCACGGTCCACCATGCCGTTATATTCGAGCACCCGCTGAGTGAGCTTCGCGAGTTCGCCATCGGCCGGCGGGTTCAGGATGCTGACGACACCCTTCATCCCCAGGAAGTCGCTCTTCGGAATCTGCTGCCCCGCGTTCGGACCATTGCCGAAGCCCTTGAAATTGACGCAAGCCAGGTGGCGGCCGTCGGGCGAGATCGCCACGCGGTAAGGGTACCAGGCGGTGGGAATGTGCCCCAGCACCTGCAGGGTGCGGGCATCGAGGACGCCGATCGCGTTGATGCCGCTTTCGGCCACGAACAGTTTGGCCCCATCGGCAGACACCACCATGCCGGAGGGCCCGACGCCGCGCAGACGCGCCACCAGCGGTGAGGGTACAATCCGCTGCGTGGCCAATCGCTTGCCGCTGGCCAGGTCCAGCCGTTCGATCAGGTCGTTGTTGCCATTCGAGACGTAGAGGCTGTCGCCGCTGACGGCGAGAAAGTTCGGCGCGCTGCCGCCAACGGTGGCGCCATTATCGGAGGGAGCGCCGATCAGCAGCCCGGTCTTCCACTGGCTTAGCACCTTGGGCGCCGCGGGAAGCGAGACGTCGACGCCCGTTACCGAGAACGACTGCGGCCCATTGTCGGGCCCCAGGCCGGGAATTTGCCGGCCTTCGAACGTGACGCCATCGCGCGCCGCCTGGCTGGGGTAGCCAAACGGGGGGCGGGTGAGTCCGCGCGGGTCAGACTTGCCATCCGTCGGCGGCGGCACCGCGCTGTATTCGAACAGGCCGATATTGGCGACGAAGACACGGTTTCCCGCCAGGGCCAGCGTGTACGGGTAACGTCCGACAGGCGTCGAACCGACCACGCGCCGCTGCTCGAGATCGACAATCACTAGCCGAAAGTTCGTGATATCGGCAGCGTAGAGGTATCGGCCGTCCACGGAGACCTTGAGGTCAGCGGCATAGCTGTCCTCGAACTTCTTCCCGGCGACCTCGACGTTGAGCGAAATCTCGGTCACGACCTGGCTCGACGCCGTATCGACGACGAAGACCGCTCCCGTCTCCCCACTGCTCCAATAGAGCAGCTTGCCGTCCGGCGAAAACTCAGCGCCCCCGGCGTTCAGATGGCCGCGCTTCTTGGGGTCGGGCTTCGGGAGCTTCCAAGAGACGATCTTCGGCGCTCCCGACTGCCAATCGGTAAGAAACTGTCCGACGCCATCGCTAGGCACGAAGAGACGCTGGCCGTCCCGGCTCATGGCCAGACCGTGCGGGAACCGGGCCAGCGGAAACTGCTGGCCTTCCGGCTTAAGTTGGCGGCCGTTGGGCAGCGTGGTGAGCCCGGCCGGATCGTGGGTCGCGTAGGTCTCGACGGCGGGCGCGTGCAGGAACGGTTGTGACCAGGCAGAGGCCGCCATCAGAAAACCAGCGATTCGCAATTGGAAACCGCCCGGCGAAGTTAGATGTCTCATACGCGCTCGTGCCGCCTCCCAGTGACAGCGACTACCAGCGTAAAGGAAAGTGCACCTCTTTTTGGCGGTCCGGTCCGGTCCGGTCAGGCTGGAGGCCATAGGCGGTTCGCGTCGTTGCTGGTGAACGGCGGGTGAAACCGTGAAACGGGTAGCTATCTCTCCCGCGCCCGCAGCAGGACGTGCACCTCGTCGCGATCGTTCAGGAAACTGGGGCGGATGCGGCGTCCTCGTAGGTTTTGATGATGCGGATGCGGGCGACCGCGCCTTTGGGGAAGGGGCTGACGAGGGCGAGCAATACGCAGGGTTTCATCACCCCGATAATTTATCGCAGTGGCCATTCGGCAAGATGGCTGGAAGCACCAGACGAATGGCGGGGTGGCGGCGTCAAGATCAATCGAACATACTGGCAGAAGGAGCATATTGTTGGTATGCGATTCATCCTTGCGGCTTTCCTGTTGATTCCGGCCTTTGCCGCCACCCCGGTTACCTACTCGCAACACATTGCGCCGATCTTGTTCAAGAACTGCGCCTCTTGCCATCGGCCCGGAGAGGCCGCGCCGTTCTCGTTGCTGACCTATGAGGACGCCAAGAAAAGGGCCGCGCTGCTGGCCGGCGTGACGAAATCCGGCTATATGCCGCCTTGGAAGGCCGAGCCCAGCTCTTATGCCTTTCAGGATGAACGGCGGCTGAGCGCGGCTGAAGTCGCTCTGCTGCAGGATTGGGCTAAGCAAGGCGCCCCCAAGGGTGACCCGGCCAAGACGCCGGCGGTGCCGCAATTTGTCGCCGGCTGGCAACTCGGCAAGCCGGACCTGATTCTCGAAATGCCCGAAGCCTTTGACGTCCCCGCCGATGGGCCGGACCTTTACCGCAACCTCGTCATCCCGCTCAATCTGCCGGAGCAGAAATGGGTGCGCGCCATTGAAATGCGGCCGAGCGCGCGTAAGACCGTGCACCACGTGCTCTACTTTGCGGCCCCGGCGAAGTCTGGTGAAACCGTTTCGGCCAGCAGCCCAATGGGCCGCCCGGGTTCGGTGCCACTGGGCGGATGGGCTCTGGGCGCGCTGCCGCACTTACTGCCCGATGGCCTGGCCATGTCCTTGCCCGCTAATACTGACCTCGTCTTTCAATATCACTTCCACCCCAGCGGTAAGGTGGAGCGCGAAAAGTCAGTGATTGGGCTCTATCTGGCCGACAAGGCGCCGGAGCGCAGTTTGTTTGCCGTGCAGGTGCCGAATTCCTTTGGCGTATTTTCGAATATCGACATTCCGCCCGGCGCGAGTAACTTCCGCATTGAGGATACTTACACGCTGCCGGTAGACATTGAGGCGGTAAGTGTCGGTGGGCATGCCCATTATCTGGGCAAAGAGATGAAGATGACCGCCACCTTGCCCACTGGCGAAGTGAAGACGCTGCTGTGGATTAAAGATTGGAACTTTGCCTGGCAGGACCGTTATTTCTTCCGTGACTTAGTGCCGCTGCCCAAGGGGACGCGCATCGATGCGTTCGTAAGTTGGGATAACTCGGCTAACAACCCTAATAATCCGAGCCGTCCGCCGGTGCGGATTCAGTGGGGCGAGGAGTCCTTCGATGAGATGGGTGCGGTGGGATTGCAGGTAATTCCCGCGCGGCAGGGCGAGTTTGCGGACCTGCGGAAGTCCTATAGCGACTATGTCCGCGGGCGCGCGATGCCGGCCATCCTGAAGGATCCGACCATCATGGAGCGCATTCGGAAGCACTTGCCGGGAGCGATGACCAGGTGATTCCGCTGCTGCTGGTGGCGCTGACGCTGCCCGATATCGATGGTGTTTCGCGGCGTTTTTTTGAGCCCGGCAGTCTGACGGCGCTGTTTTTTGTCACCCACGATTGCCCGGTGGCCAATTACTATGCGCCCGAGATCCGGCGTATCTGCGACGACTACCGGGGTCGCGGTTTGGCTTGTGCTTTGGTCTATGTGGATCCGGCGCTGACGCCCGCTACCGTGCGTGCTCATGCCGCCGAATATCAGCACGGGGACTATCCCAAACTGATCGATCGCGAGCATCGGCTGGTGAAGCTGGCCGGTGCGGCGACTACGCCGGAAGTCGCACTGATCGGCAAAGACGGCAAGCTCGTCTACCGCGGCCGGATCGACGACTTCTATGTCACCTGGGGTAAGGCGCGCCGTGCCGTCTCGGACGCTACTCTGCGCCGCGCCCTCGATGCCCATCTTGCCGGCCGGCCGGTCGCCGTCAAAACCACTAAGGCGGTCGGCTGCTTCATTGGGGATCTGAGATAAGATTAGGGCCATGTTTCGCATTCTTGGATTGTTGTTCTTGATCTGCCTGAGCGCCGTGGCCCAAGCGCCTCCGGCCGCGGCGCCCGCCAAGCCTGTCCGCACGCCGCCGCCGACGCGCGATCCACTTACGCCGGGTTATGTGAAGGCCAAAGAGTTGCCGGATGGCGCCGTACCTCCGCCGACGGCCGATGGCAATTTCATCATCGGCCCCACGCATAAGCCGGCACCGGAGATGACGGTGCAGGAGGGGGTGCCGCAGGGCATGGTGTATGAGTTCAAGATGGAGTCCACCGATAGTAAGTTCTATCCCGGTATTGCTCGCGAGCCAGGAACTTTCGGCCGGCCCGATCCGGCGGACCCCAATAAGTTAATTGTTTCGAGCCATCCGGCGCCCTATACGCGGAAGGTGGGCGTGTATGTGCCGAAGCAGTATGTGCCCGGTACGGTCGCCCCGTTTATTGTCGGCGCCGACGGCATCGACAAGGCATTGTTTACCGCGCTCGATAACTTGATTGCGCAGAAGCGCGTGCCGGTGATGATCGCCATTTCGATCGGCAACGGTTCGGGTGACGCGCAGGGTAGCCAGCGCGGACTCGAATATGACACGATGTCGGGCAAGTATGCCGAATTTGTCGAAGCCGAAGTGTTGCCGCTGGTGGAGAAGCAGTATAACGTGAAGCTGACGAAGGATCCGAATGGCCGCGCCACCATGGGCGGCAGTTCCGGCGGCTCGGCGGCGTTGATCATGGCCTGGTACCATCCTGAGCTTTATCATCGCGTGCTCACCTACTCGGGCACTTACGTGAATCAACAATGGCCCTATAACTCCGAGACTCCGCACGGCGCGTGGGAGTTCCATGAGAATCTGATTCCGAAGAGTAAGAAGATGCCGATCCGGTTGTGGCTCGAAATCAGTGACCGGGATAACTTAAATACGCGGGATAACTACCACGACTGGGTATTGGCTAACGAAAAGATGGCCGAGGTGCTGGCGGCGAAGGGCTATCACTACCAGTTTGTTTTTGCTCGCAATGCCGGACATACGGACCGGATGGTGAAGCAGCAGACTCTGCCTGCGGCGCTGGAGTACGTGTGGCAGGGGTATAAGGCGAAGAAGTGAGGTGTGATTTCTAATAATCTGCCAGGAACGCCGCTTGAGAAGTGCAGGATGGTCACTTTTGTCGAGCAGCTTCGAGGCGGCCACTTTCCGCCAGGATCATTTGGCGGAGGATGGCTTTGAAGCCGGCTTGCGCGGAGAAGGTACAGATAAATTCTTCGACGTACCTGTCTGAGTGCTTTCTGAATGCTGCGCTGACTGACTGATTGGAAGGCCATCGGGTATAGTCTTCTTTAACCCGGGCGCAGTGAATTCGGGCACGCACCACGTAAAAATTCGTGGAAAGTAGCTGGGCTTCCTCGTCTGATCGGGGCTAGGCACGATCCTCTGCCACATATTAGTCTACAGATGATGCTACGCCCATGTGGCGTAATGAAAGGGCGACGCTAAGGAGTAAGACTCTGGAGAGCCCCAATATACGGATTAGCCCGTAATCCAAAGCGACTCTGCGCGGCTTGGCGGACCGCGAAGGGAAGCCGATGCAGACGGTGCTCGATGCGGCAATTGAGCAGTACCGCCGGGACAGCTTCTTCCGCGAATTGGATGCCGGATATGCGCGCCTCCAGGCCTCTCCAATGGAATGGCAGGAAGAACCCGATGAGCGTCGTCTTTGGGAGTCCACGCTCTTCGACGGGCAGCAGTCTCGGTGACCGAAGCTTCGGCGGAACCCGGCCGAAGGGAGATCTGGCTGGCGCGCTTGGATCCGGTTTTGGGCCGTGAGCAGGGTGGCGAGCGACCCTGCGTGGTGGTCTCCGACGACCGTTTCAACCGGAGCCGCGCGCAAATGGTGATCGTCCTACCCATCACTCGTACGGACCGAGGTCTTGCCGCCCATGTCCGGGTTGAGCCGCCCGAGGGGGGGCTCAAGGCGGTTAGCTTTATCAAGTGCGAGGATATGCATTCCATTTCCCAGCAGCGACTTGGGGCGCGGTGGGGGGCTGTTTCTCCCAAGACTTTGGACCAGGTGGAAGACCGGCTCAGGATCTTTTTGAAGCTTTGAGCTTGAGCGCCATGGCCGCTTGGTCGACCTCCCGCAGATTCTCTCCCCAAATCACCCGGCCGACGGCCAACTTCTGACCGCGGTCCGGACGCCAGTCCGGGCTGACCAAGACTTCACCCGCGTCTACCACGCCGCCGTCAAATAACGGGCCGAACGTCGCGTGGACCTCTTCGATCACACTCCAGACATCCGGCCGGTGCAGTTGCCCCCGGCTATGGGGACTGCGGCCGCGGTAGACCTCCCTGGGCAGCAGGCCGTAGAGGTTTTTGATGCAGCCGCTGAAAAGGGGGCGGCCATTGAGGACGGTCCATTTGCAGGCGCCGACGGAGATGCGGCAGTCGACTTCGCGGAGGAGGGCGGGGGCCTGGAATTCGCGGAAGCGGCTGGGGCTGGGGTTGGGGTAAAGGGCAAGCGGAAGTCGATCGGCGTCGAGGAAGGTGATGCCTTCACTTTTGAGGCCCAGGAGCGCAGTGATCTCTTGGGCCGAGAGCTTGTGGCATACGCCTTCCACTACCAGAATCTCGGCCGCGGGGCTCGCGCGCCGCAGGCCGGAGATCACGGCATCGAGCACGGTCATCGAAATGGTGACCGGCGGGCCAAACGGGTAGCCCAGGTTCGGTTTCACCAGGATCCGTTGCGCAGAAAAAGCGGCCGGCGGGGGCTGATAAACGAAATCGTTGAAATCAGAGGCGTTCATCAGGCGTCTGTTAGGATGTTGACTGTGCGCGTCCAAGTCCTTTTTTTCGGCCTACTGCGGGATCTGATGGGGAAATCGCAGGAGAGTCTGGACCTCGGGGAACCGGGTTCCGGAGGGTTTCAGCTGAGGGATGTCTTCGCCCATTATGTCCAACAGGAGCCGCGTTTGGCGGGTTTGGCCGGGAGCATTGTTTTGGCGCGCAATCAGAGTTTTGAGACTCCCGAATGTGCGATTGCCGAAGGCGATGAGATTGCGTTCCTGCCGCCGGTAAGCGGGGGAAGTGGCCCTTACAGCCATGTGATTCAGGACCCCGAAGGGCATTTCTTCGCCCTGACTCGCGAGCGGATCGACACCGAGGCCCTAAAGCGGCAATTGCTGCTCGATCACGATGGCGCGATGGTGGATTTCGAAGGCGTGGTGCGGGACAACACCAAAGGCCGCGCCACGCGCTTCCTTGATTATGAGTGCTACGAAGCGATGGCCATCAAGCTGATGGCGCAGATTGGGCGCGAGATTGCCGGTGCGCATGCCATCAGCCGCATTGCGTTGGTGCATCGGTTAGGCCGCCTCGAAATCGGCGAAGCGAGTGTGGTGGTGATCGCCACGTCGCCGCACCGGGGGCCGGCGTTTGCCGCGGCGCTCGATGGCATCAACCGGCTGAAGAAGACGGTGCCGATCTGGAAGAAGGAATACTTCGCCGATGGCGAGGTTTGGGTGGATGGCGATTGGGACGATGCGGTGGTGACCCGCGCGGGGCAATGAAACGGCGCACTCTACTGACGGCCCCGGTTTTATTGGCCCAGGAGCCGCCTACCATCCGCGTGGATGTAAAGCTCGTACGCCTGCTGGTGACCGTGAAGAGCCCCACCGGCGAGCCGATCGGCAACCTGAAGCGGGAGGATTTTTCCGTCGAAGACACGGGTGTGAAGCAGGAGATCGCGGTCTTCGAGCGCTCCACCGCCCAGCCCTTGTCGGTGTCCCTGCTGGTGGATACCAGCCTGTCGACGGCGACCAATTTGCAATACGAAATGCGCGCGATCCGGGGCTTCCTGAGCGCGCTTTTCAAAGAGGGCAACGACCTAGACCGCGCTTCACTTTACAGCTTTCACGATGAAGTGCGGATGGAAGCCGGTTTCACCCGGACCTTGGACCGTGTGCTGAAGCCGCTGATGAAGCTGAAGCCGCTCTCCGGCACGTCGCTGTACGATGCGCTCTGGTTCGCCTCGCAGGACCTTGAACGGCGTTCGGGCCGGCGGGTGCTGGTGGTGGTGACCGATGGCGGCGATACCACGTCGCGCAAGAAATATCGCGATGCCTTGGAAGCCGCCCAGCGCGCCGATGCCGTCATCTACTCCATCCTCGTCGTACCAATTGCCGCCGACGTCGGCCGAAATGTTGGCGGCGAAAATGCACTGGCCACTCTGGCCGGCAGCACCGGCGGCCGCATTTTTCAGCCCACTTTGGGTAAACAGCTCGACGCGGCCTTCGCGGCGATCTTGAGCGACCTGCGCACGCAGTATCTTCTGGGGTACTATCCGCGCCAGTTGCCGGCGGACGCGAAACCCTTTCACCCGGTGCGGGTTCGTCTTACCGGGGCCAGCGTGGCGAGCGAGGGTTTGCAGCTTCTGTCGCGTAACGGCTATTATGGAGATTCGGACTAGTACTAGTGGCAAAAGCTAAGACGCTCGCTCCCGACAGCACGCAGGCCGAACCGGTCTATCTGAAGCAGTTGATTGACGGTAAGACTCCCGTCGTATTGAAGCTGCACAACAACGACCTGCTGCACGGAACGGTGGAGTACTATGACCGGCACTTTATCCGACTGACGCGGGAAGAGGGGCCGAACTTGTTTGTTTACAAGCACGAGATCAAGTACTTGTTTGAGGACCCTGACTGCTAAATGACTTCCTACCTCGAGGTAGCTGCTGGAATCGCTCGTGAAGCCGGTGCCCTAACCACCAAGTACTTTGACAAAGGCGTTCGCTTTGAGATTAAGGGCGAGCAGGATCTGGTGACCGAAGCCGACCGGGCCAGCGAAGCGCTGATCCTTGAACGCTTGGGCGCCCATTTCCCCAACCATACGGTGGTCGCCGAAGAGAGCGGTCTGCATGACCATGGGAGCGATTACCGCTGGTACGTCGACCCCGTCGATGGCACTACCAACTTCGCCCACGGCTATCCGGTCTACAATGTCACCCTGGCGCTGGAGTACAAGGGCGAGATGATCGCCGGCGTCGTTTACGACCCCACCCGCGACGAGATGTTCACGGCGGAGAAGGGTAGCGGCGCCTATTTGAACCACCGGAGGATCCACGTGTCGCCGGCGCCGTCGATTGAAGTGGCGCTCTTGTCGACGGGCTTCCCGACCCGGCGGCGGCACTTGGATGTCAACATTCACTTTTTCTATCAATTGGCGATGGTGACGCACGGGATTCGGCGCAGCGGCTCGGCGGCGATCGACATGGCCCACGTCGCTTGCGGGCGATTGGACGGCTTCTGGGAGTTTCGCTTGAGCCCCTGGGACATGGCGGCGGGCAAGCTGCTAATTGAAGAGGCCGGCGGCCAGGTAACCGACATGCGTGGCCGGGCACATCGGTTGGATTCGGTCCACATTCTGGCGTCGAACGGGAAGATTCATCCCGGCGCGCTGCATATTTTTGACGAAACTTTCGCGGGGCGCTTCGCTTATGCGCTACCGGAGATCACGACGGTCGATGACGCGTGAGGAATCCTTGCCGGCTGAAGGTTTAACAACCGGAAGCCGATAGCTAATCAGGTTTTCCAGAAAATGTAATACCTTAGAGGAGAATCCCGGCGCCTTCCCGCGTTCCGCCGGTCGGAGTACACAAAACATGAAATCCCAATTTTTGATGCGTTCTTTGATGTTGTTTGGTTTTGCGGCTGGCCTGTTTGCCCAGCCCACAGTGGTGATGAATTCGGCTCCCACGCGGGTGCTGGGACAGGCGAAGGCTAACACTTTGTCCGGCGGCGTCAATCTGGTGGAAGGGCGGGAGCTTTACGCTCCGCAAAGCGTCTGGGTCGACGGCTCGACTTCGACTTCCATTTTGTACGTCGCCGACACGCGTAACAACCGAGTCCTGGCGTGGAAGAACGCAACCGCAGCCAATGCCGGAGTACCGGCAGATCTGGTAATCGGTCAGCGTGACCTGCAGTCTACTTCGCAGCAAGGGCCAGATACGAGCGGCACCCGCCTCGCCAGCGGCTTGGCCTCACCCACTTCTGTCATTACGGACGGGCTTGGCAATTTGTACGTAGCCGATGGGGGCAACAACAGGATCCTGCGCTTCCCCCGGCCGTTTTCGCAAGTCGGGGAACTCCTGCAGGTGGACCTGGTGATCGGCCAGCGGAGCATTAACGAGAATCAGCCCAACCAAGGCACTGGGTCGATGAACGAATCCTCGCTCTTCTCGTTTCAGCCATTTGGTGCACTGCAGCGCATAGCAATGGCCTTTGACCTTCAACGCAATCTTTGGGTTACCGATCCGCAGAATCATCGCGTGTTGCGATTCCCCGCCGCCGCGCTCGACCGCGGCGGTTTCAATCCCTCCGCCGACGTGGTTTTGGGTGCCAACGACTTCACGAGTTCGTTTGGGCGCACCACCGCTCCTTTCTCCCAAGACATCGCGACGAGGAAGGATTACCTCTGGGCGCCCACCGGCATCGCATTCGACAGCCGGGGCCGCCTCTTTATTCGCGATTGGGCTCCAGGATTCTCCCGCATTTTGGTTTGGGAGGCGGGAACGTTTTTCAACGGCCGGCCTGCCATCCGCATCGTCGGTATTCCCACCGCGCCGCCCCCTGGGCAGACGTTGCCAGCCATTAATGAGTTCGTCACTGGCGGGTTCGGTCAAGGCTCAGTCGATGGTGTACGGCCCGGCATCTTTGTGTTCGGGACCAATCTCTACGTCCCGGACGTTAACAGCAATCGCATTTTGGTTTTCGATGCGGTCGAGAACTGGCCAGCTGAGACAACCCGGTTTTCCCCCGCGGCCCGAGCTGTGGTCGGGCAGGACAGCTTCAATGTCGGACGGCCGAACCGCAATGGACTCGCGGTGGGGCCCAACGGGTTTGCCTATCCCGTTTCAGTCTGGGTAGGGGGCTCTGAGATGTATGTCGCCGACGCAGCCAACAATCGTGTTTTGGTGTTGCCCGGCCGCGATTTTGCCTTTAACGCAGCCTCGCGCGTCATTGGGCAGGTTCGATTGGACCAGAGCGGCGCCAATCTCGTGGAAGGGCGGGAATTTTACTTCCTGGACGGATTCACCAACGAACGGACCGCCGTCGGCAATGGCTTGGGCGGCACCTGCGTGGCCCTGGATGGCGACCGGCTGTATGTCGCCGATTCTCAGAACAATCGCGTGCTGGGATTTGCCGACGTTCGTCGGATCAAGCCCTTGGACTTCGCCAATCTGGTGATCGGCCAAGCGGACCTGAGCGGCACCGTTGTCAATGGGCCGGGCGGCGACGCGGGTTCCACGAGCGAGCGCGGCTTAAACAGCCCCACTTGCGTCGCGGTCGATAAAGAGGGCAACCTGTGGGTGGCTGACACCGGCAATGGCCGAGTTTTGCGCTTCCCCAAACCTTTTGACACCCCGGCTGCCGGCTTGCGCCAACCGAATCTCGTTTTGGGTCAAGGGTCCTTCACGGCCCGATCGACTGACCCGACCTCCCGGACCATGCGCGCCCCGGTCGGTATCGCGTTTTTGAGCGACGGCAGCGTTCTGATCTCCGATTATTTACACAACCGGGTCCTGCGGTTCAAGAAACCGGCGAACGGTGACTTTCAGAACGGTCAGGCGGCTGACGGTGTGTTCGGGCAAGCCAACTTCACCGATAGCGGGCGCGGTGCGACGCTCAATCGATTCGCATCGCCCAAAGGGATCGCCACGGATAGCGAAGATCGCCTGTATGTGGCCGAGGTAGTAGGCAATCGGGTGACGATCTTTAGCGAAGCCCTTACAGCGGCCCCGAATGCCACGGCCCGGCAGGATTTTAGCTCTTTGGGGGCGCCCCAGTCGGTTTATGTAAACCCACAATCCGGTGACATCTGGGTGGCGGACACGCATAATCAACGCATCGTCCGGTTGTTGCCCTTTAGCCAGTTGCCGGTTGGCGACATCCGTCCGGAGCAGGGGATTGTCTCTCCCTTTCCATTGGCGATGGCACTGGACCGCTTCGGCAATCTCATCACCGCGGATTTGGTCAACCGGCTTGCCTTCTACTATCCCGGCATCCGGGTACTCAATTCCGCCTCGGCGGCCCGCAATCAGGTGGCCCCCGGCACCTATTCGGCTATATACGGCTCCGCCAACGCCTTTGGCGAAGTGACGAGGTTGTTTACCGAAGAGCCGAATCCAGTGCCGATGCCCACCATCGTGGGCGATACGCGGGTGCTGGTGGGCGAAAAAGCGGCTCCCATTCAATTCGTCTCTCCGAGCCAGATCAACTTCATCGTGCCCAAGGACACGGCTACCGCCGGTTCGGTGGAGGTGATTGTCGAGCGGCCCAGTACGGGACAAGTGCTGGCCTCCGGCTTTGCCGAAATGGACATCGTGGCGCCGGCCGTTTTTGCCGGTGCCGGCGGACGCGGTCAAGTGGCGGCCATCAATCAGGATGGTTCCATCAATTCCCCCTCCAACCCCGCGCCCCGTGGCTCGGTGGTCACCATTTTCGCGACCGGATTGGGCAATCTAGCGGGATCTCCCGCTGACGGCGTTCCGGCACCGGGTATACTCAGCACCACGGGTTCTTTGCAAGTGATCATTGGCACGGCCGCGGTGCCCGCCGCGAACATCCAGTATTCGGGGTTGGCCCCGGGTTTAATCAGCGTTTGGCAGATCAACGTTACGATTCCGACGACGGTGCCACCGGGTAATGCCACTCCCTTCGGCCTCCGCTTTCGGGATACCGCGGCCCAACCGGGTTTAACGATCGCGGTCCGGCAGTAAGCCACGCTCGGGAAACGAGCCGTCGCGCGAAGGCCCCTCTGGTATTTCGCGCGGCGGCTTGGCGTTTGGAGTCGTTACACTAGTTAGTAACCACCCGAATGCTAGAGATGAATCGCTAATGGAGATAGGCCGCATTCTGCTCGGTCCCGTGGGCTCCGGCAAGTCCACCCGCCTGCTCGAATTGTTTCGCGACGCGCCCTCGCGGATGGTGGTCCCCACCGCTACCATGGAGGAGCACCTCACCCATCAGTTGGCCCGGGAAGGCCGCCTGGTTCGCAGCCATCAAGTGATCACGCTCGCCACCTTGGTGAACTCCCTGGCCAACGGAGCGTCCCAGGTTACAGCCGCGGAGATGCCCGTCCTCATTCGGCGCAGCTTGGCCAAGTTCCGCGGCCGCCGCTGGCAAGCTCTGCTCGGCGCCCCTGGTTTTGCCGCCACCTTGGCCTCCATCGCCGGCGAGGTGGACGCCGCGGGCTACAGCAGCCAGGACCTTTCCGCCACCGCTGACCTCCTCCGCCACTTACACCCCGACGCCGAGGAGTTTGTTCGTTTCTACGCGCTCTTCGAAGCCGAAGTACGCTCGGTGGGCCGAGCCTTGCGCGGTTGGCGCCTGACTGCCGCCACCACGCGGGTTTATCGGGAAGGTTCGGGGCCGGAAGCGTGGCTTTGCGACGGCTTCTATACCCTCACCGAAGGTGAAATCGCTTTGCTTGACGCGGCTCGGAGGCATGTTCCAGTTACCGTCACCTTACCCGAAGGCCCCCTTGCCGCCCGCGCCTGCCGTCTGCTCGAGCAGCGCGGATTTGAGGTAAGCCGCTGCGGCTTTTCGGGGCCCCGCGCCAGTGCGACCCTAGCCACGGCCCACTCCTTCGAAAGCGAAGTGACGCAGATCGCCGCCGGCATTCTGGCTGCGCGCGCCGCCGGCCGGCATTATCGCGAGATGGGCGTGATTGTCCGGTCGGCTGACCCGTACGTGCCGGCCCTGCGCACTGCCTGCGAACGCTTCGGCATCCCCGCCCGCTTTTACTTTGCCCGGCCGTTCGCCAACACGTCCGCCTTTCAATATGCCGATGCCTTGGCCCAGGCGGCGACTAGCAACTGGGACCAAAGGCTCCTACTTACCTGCGTCCGGCGGCGCGATGCCGACTTAGCCGGCCGCCGCGACGAAGTGGATTTCGAGTTACGCCGCCGCATTCCCGCCAGCGGCATTCCCAACTTAGCCGACTTACTCATGTTCACGCCGTTTCTGGCGACGCTAGAGCGTCTCGATGTGGTTCGCGAGCGGGCACTGCGTCCGTCCGCATGGGAGAAATTACTCGGCGCGGAGGCCCCCGGCGTGGCGGAGTTACTCGCCTCGGCGACGGCCATTCTGCCGGAGCGGACGATACCCCTGGCCATTTACTGGACCGACGTGCGGGCGATGGCCGCCGAAACCCCGGTCCGCGAAGAGGACCGCCGCCGCGACGTGGTCCACGTGATGGATGCGCACGAGGCGCGCCAATGGCAGTTACCCGTCGTCTTCTGTGCCGGCTTGCTTGAGGGCGTCTTTCCCCAGCACCCTACCGAAGATGCGCTCTTTCCGGACTCGGTGCGACGGCAATTGAATGAGCTCGGCCTGGCTCTGCGAACCATGGCCGATCGGCAAGCTGAGGAGCGCTTTCTCTTCACCGTCGCCACTACCCGCGCCACCATCGAGTTGTACCTGAGTTACCCGCGGTTCGACCGCCAAGGCGAACGCAGCCTGCCCGCCTTCGCCCTCGCAGGCATCCCGGTGAACCATGGCGACAGCCAGGCGATCCTG
Source organism: Bryobacterales bacterium (assembly GCA_038215525.1). Lineage (GTDB taxonomy): Bacteria > Acidobacteriota > Terriglobia > Bryobacterales > Bryobacteraceae > JALHNI01. The sequence goes on along the minus strand of JBBQQS010000022.1, from coordinate 4,409 downwards.
CCCTATGTCGACCATCAGTATCCCGCCGCACGAGCCACTCGCATTACCGACGATCGGTTAAGAAAAGAGTTAGCCCGGCGGCATGCCTCAGCCAGCCCCTCGGGTATTGAAACTTTCTTACATTGCCCGTTTCAGTTCTTCGGGCGTTATACGCTGCGGCTCCAGAATGCGCCGCTGGAGCCCGGCGAGCGGCTCGACGCGCTAGCGCAAGGGACCATCGTGCACGAGGTACTCTTCCAAATCGCCGAACGCGGCCATTGGCCACTTGAAGAGTTATTCGACACAATCTACGACCGTCTCTGCCGTGAACGCAATATCCCGCCCGGCTATCTCGCCGAGGTGGAACGCTTGAAGATGCTCCGCGACCTCCGTACCTTTGAGCGCGACTTCAAACCGGCTCCCGGCGGCAAACCCCATCTGGAGCAACGGCTCGAATTCGCCTGCTCGGCTGACTTACAAATCCGCGCCCGCATCGACCGCTACGATGTCTTCCCCGAGGGCAGTGTCGCTGCCTATGACTACAAATATTCAAAGGCGGCCAACGTTACGAAGCGCCAGGATAGTGAGCAGTATGTGCAGGGCGGCTTGTACTTACTCGGCTTACAGAAATCCTTAGGCCTCGCTCCGCGCAGCTTTCACTATGTCGCCTTGCGCGACTCGGCCAAAATCTCTGGCTGGCAGGACCCGGAATCACTGCGCGAGATGATGCAGCGAGCCGAATCGCTCACCCAGGAAGTGAGCGCCCGCGTGCGCGATGGCGAGATCGACGTTCGCCCGGCCGATCGCGAGAAGTGCCAGTATTGTGACTTTGAATCCGCCTGCCGGATCCGTACCCAGCAGACACAACTCGTGCAGGTGGCCCAACTGGTGCAGGTGGCCGGATGAAGCTGACTCCCGAACAATTAGGCGCCGTCGAGCGCTGGGGGCAGGATGTCTGCGTTGTGGCGGGCCCGGGGTCGGGCAAGACTCGGGTGTTAGTGGAGCGCTATGCGTGGCTGATCAATGAGCGCGGCTTTCGGCCGAGTCAAGTGCTCGCGATTACTTTTACGGAGAAGGCCGCTAACGAAATCAAACAACGCCTGACGGCGCGTTTTCGGGATGCGGTGGGGATTCAGCAAGAGATTGAGCGCGCGCCGGTAGCCACCATCCACGGCTTCGGCGCGCGCCTGCTACGCCGATATGCCATTCCCGCCGGGCTCGATCCTCGCTTCCGGATTCTGGATGAGCCTGAAATGCGTGCCGAGTTACAATCGGCGATCAAGGCCACGCTCGACCAGCTGGCGGCCGAGCGGCGCGCGGACCTGCGCTTGCTGCTATCCGCCTGGAATACCGATGCTCCCGTGGAACATCTGGGGGAGCTCTATGAAGCGTGGCGCTCCAGCGGGGGGACACTTGAGCATCTGCAATCCACCCAACCCACTCACTTGGACCGCAGTAGGTTGCTCCAAGCCGCTGGCGATTTAATCGGCACCAAGCCCGGCTGGCGCGAATGGCGCGACTCGGTGGCCCACATGCCCGAGGAAGTCGACTTTTCTTTACTCGATCGCGGCGAACGGCTTATCAAAGGGGCGCGCGGCGCGGCAGCCAAGCACTTCCGCGTCTGCCTCGAAGAGTATCGAATTCTCGCTTTGATGCGCCATTTTGCCCCGGCGCGCGACTTACTCGTTTCGCTCTTCAGCCAGTTAGTCAAAGATGTCGAACGCCGGAAGTTCGAACGCGGCGTGCTCGATTTCGGCGATCTCGAATCCCGCACCATCACTCTACTGGAGGGCCATCCCGAAATCCGGGCCCGCGTCCAAGCCGAATACGAAGCCATCCTTATGGATGAGTTACAAGATACGAATCCGCTCCAGTGGCGGCTCATGAATCTGGTTCGCCGCGAAGGCAGGTTCTTCGGCGTGGGCGACCTAAACCAAAGTATCTTCGGCTTTCGCCACGCCACGCCCGAAAGCTTCCGGCAATACCGGCAAAGCCTGCTCGATTCGCTCCAACTGGTCGACGAGTTACGCGGCAATTACCGCAGCCGTCCCGAGATTCTGCAAGCCGCGATGGATATTGTCGCCGGAGCCCCAGGCCTTGAGCCGCCCTTGCTCGAAGCCCGCAAAGCTTTCCCGCCCGTCACCGGACCCATCATCGAAGTCTTAGCCGCGGAAGGCGAGACCCCCCTCGAACGCGAGCAACTCGAAGCCGAACACGTTGCCCGCCGCATCCGCGAGTTACACGCCGCCGGAGTCAGTTACTCTTCCTTCGCCTTACTCTTTCGCCAAACCACTGGGCTGCCCGTCTTCGAGCAAGCCCTACGCGCCTTCGAAGTCCCCTTCGTCATGACCCTAGGCCGCGGCTTCTTCGAAGCGCCCGAAGTTACGGACTTAGTCAATTGGCTGCGCATGGTGGCCAATCCCCGGCACGAGATCGCCCTGGTCGCCGTCATGCGCTCGCCCCTCGCGGGCTTCAGCGACGAAGAGATTTATGCCTTGCGTTTAGCCGGCGGCGCGTTGGTGGATGCCTTGCCCGAAGAGTTTGCCGCGCGGTTGCTGACGCACCGGACGATGGCCGAGGAGAGATCGCCGGACCGTCTATTAGCCTGTGCCATCGACGAATCCGGCTACGCCCTCGGGCTCGACGCGGCTGCGCGTGCCAACGTCGACAAGTTACTCACCATGGTGCGTGAGTGGTGGCATGCCGATCCGCAGCCCTTGGCCGAGTTAGTCCGGCGGCTGGACGAACGAGCGCTCGAACGCGAAGGTAACGCGCCCGTCGGCGACAATGGCGAGGCCGTGAATGTGCTCACCATGCACGCCGCTAAGGGCCTTGAGTTTCCGGTCGTCTTTCTGTGCGGGCTACAGCGCGCTGGCGGCGGCGGCAGGTCCGCCCCGTTGAGCTTTCATCCGCGCCGCGGCTTGGGAGTTACCTGGCGAGATCCGGTTACTGACAACGCGGTGCACGACCGGATTCATCAACTCAACTTGGAAGCCGAAGCCGAGCGCGAGTTAGCCGAAGCCAACCGGCTCTTCTATGTCGGCATGACTCGCGCCGAACAACGCCTTATCTTCAGTTGGGCCGAAGGCAAGCAGATGCGTTCCAAGTGGCCCGATATGGTGCGGCGCAATTTCGCGGCGCGGATTGTGGCCGTACCGCCGCCTCGTTTCGACTTACTCGAAACAACCGCCCCGGCCGCTCGCTTAGCGCGGTTACTGCGGGCCATTCCCACCGCCGAGCCCTGGGAAACGGCGGTTACCGTTACCGCACTTACTCGCTTCGCCGAGTGTCCACGCCGTTACTGGCTCGATCGTCTGGGACCTTTGCCCACCGTCAGCGGCACAGGCGCCCGGGAACTCGGCCGCGAAGTTCATGCGCTGCTAGCGGGAGAGCCGGGAGAGCCTTCCGCGAAAGCCCAGTTACTCGCTGAACGGTTCCGGCAGAACGAACTAGGCCAGCGCGTTGCCCGTGCCTCGCAGGTAGAACGCGAGTGGGATTTCACCGTCGAAATCGCAGGCGTCATTGTGCGCGGGGCCATCGACTTATGGTTCATCGAGAGCGACGAGTTAGTCGTCGTGGATTACAAAACCGACGAGGCCGTAACTCAAGAAGCCGCTTGGCAGGTGCGCATCTACGCGGCCGTGCTTGAGTGCCATCTCGCCCGCAAGGCACGGGCCATCCTCTATTTCGCCCGGCAGGACGAGGCACTCGAGGTCGATGTCCGCGATCCGGCGCCCCTGGTACGCAATTGGAAGCAAGCCTATGTGGCCGACAGCTTTCCCTTGCAAATGGGCCAACGCTGCGAGCGCTGCGAACATTATGGCCGCCGCTGTCCCTCGAACTTCGTGTGATGCCCCTCAAACTTCGTGTCATGATGGAGCCGATGAAAGCCGCCCTGTTCGCCGCCGCCCTTTTATTGACTGCTTGCTCTTCCGCGCCCAGGCCGGAAGCGAATACCCCACCCATGAAGAGTATTGTGAAAACATCCTTTGGACAAACCCCGGACGGCACCGCCGTCGACCTCTACACGATCACCAACCCCAGCGGCGCCAGTGTCGCCATCAGCACTTACGGCGGCACCGTCGTCTCGCTCAACGTGAAGGACAAAGCCGGTAAGTTAGGCGACGTGGTTATCGGTTTCGATACCCTGGCCGGCTACCTCGGCGAGCACCCTTACTTCGGCGCCCTCATCGGCCGCTATGGCAATCGCATCGCCAAGGGTAAGTTCAGCCTGAACGGCAACTCGTATCAGTTAGCCATTAACAACGGCCCCAACGCCCTGCACGGCGGCCTGAAAGGTTTCAACCGCCAAGTGTGGCAAGCCAAAGAAGTAGGCGAGAACGGACTCGAACTCACTTACGTTAGTAAAGACGGCGAAGAAGGCTACCCGGGTAAGTTAACGGTAACGGTGCTTTATACCTTCACTCCCG
>JBBQQS010000021.1:0-21138 GCA_038215525.1 Bryobacterales bacterium | reverse complement strand
TCAACCACTCCTGGTATTACCGCGTCCTCGATGCCCGCGTCGACCTCGAAGCCAACGAAGTGGAGTGGCGGCAAGGCTACCGCGACATCATCGAATTCGAACGCGTGCTGGCCGATAGCGGCATCGTAATCATTAAGCTGTTTCTGCACCTGAGTAAGAAAGACCAGAAGAAACGCCTTCGCACCATCGAGCGAGATCCCCTAGAAAGCTGGCGAGTGACCCCGGTGGATTGGGACCGTCATCGCCGGTACGACGAGTATCTGGCCGCCATTGAAGACATGCTGGAACTGACCGGGAGCGAGCACGCCCCGTGGACCGTCGTCGAAGCTACGTCCCGTTGGTACGCCCGCAAGCGGGTCATTGAAACCATCATCGCGGCGCTCGAAGCGCGCTTAGGCACCCTGGCGCCCCCCTTTGAATCGGCCCACGCGCGCGCCGAACGAGAATTGGACTTGCGCGTCGCCTCCGAGTTACTCGACGAAAACAAAATAGAGCAGGACGACGATGCCACCGGAGACGAGGAATAAGTGCTCGAGACACTCGACCTAACCAAGAAACTCGACCGCGAAACTTACGTCCGGGAGTTGACCCGGCGGCAGATCGAGTTACGCGAGCTGGGCTATCAGATCCACTTACAAAACCGTCCGGTGATTATCGTCTTTGAAGGCTGGGACGCGGCGGGCAAAGGCGGGGCGATCAAACGCATTACCGAGCGGCTCGATCCCAGTGCCTACAGCGTTTACCCGATCTCCGCCCCCCAGGGTGACGAAAAAACCAAGCACTATCTCTATCGCTTCTGGAAACGCCTGCCGACGAAAGGCCAAACGGCGATCTTCGACCGCAGTTGGTACGGACGAGTGTTAGTCGAGCGAGTGGAAGACTTCGCCTCCGAGACTGAATGGCGGCGCGCTTATCGGGAGATCAATACCTTCGAAAGCCAATTGCGCGACTCCGGGGTCATTCTATTTAAGTTCTGGCTCCATGTCTCCCGCGATGAGCAATTGGCGCGTTTCGAGCATCGGCAGCAGATCGGCTACAAGGCCTGGAAGCTCACCAGCGAAGACTGGCGCAATCGCGAGAAATGGCCGGAGTATACGGCGGCCGTCGAAGAGATGTTCCTGCGGACCAGCACCCGCGGCGCCCCTTGGTCGCTGATTGAAGGCAACGACAAGTATTGGGCGCGGGTACAGGTGCTCACGCGCTTGGTGGAGGGCTTATCTCGGGAATTGAAGTATCAGCCGGCCGATCCGCTGGAGGGTGAGAAGAAAAAGCGAAAGGCGCGTTTGTAGATATCCTGGTGGAATGAATTTATTGCGATCGTTGGCTGCTGGCTTGGCTCTTACTTCGCTGGTATGGCCGCAAGACGGGCCCGAGACCGTATTGCGGGGGAAGAAACAGTTCCGCCAACGCGTCGTAATCAGCGGGCTGGCTGGGCCATGGGAAGTTACCTGGGGGCCGGACAATCGGCTGTGGATTACCGAACGCACCGGCAAGCGTGTCACCCGCATCGATCCGGCAACCGGAGAGAAGCAGGTCGCGCTTACCATCGACGAAATCTCGGCTCCGGGCGGGCAGGACGGCCTCTTGGGCATGGCGCTTCACCCGGAGTTACTCAAGGGCACCGGGAATGACTTCGTCTATGTCGCCTACACCTACGTCGACCCAGCCCTGGGTGCGGATCCCAATATTCCGGACGAGAAGAGCCCCTACCGCTATCTCTACGGGAAAATTGTGCGGTACCGCTACGATGCCACGAAGCGCACCCTATCGCAGCCGCTGACGGTCATCGCCGGCTTGCCCGCCGGCAACGATCACAACGGCGGCCGGTTGAAGATGGGCCCGGACCGGAAGCTCTATTTCACCATCGGCGACCAAGGTCACAACCAGTTAGGCAATTTCTGTTTGGCCGTGGAAGCACAGCGGCTGCCAACCGAAAAAGAAACGGCCACGAAGAACTATCGGGCTTATGTGGGTAAGAGCCTGCGGCTGAACCTCGATGGCTCCATCCCGGCGGACAACCCAAAACTTGAAGGCGTAGTAAGTCATATCTTCACTTACGGACATCGCAATCCGCAAGGCATTGACTTTGGCCCCGATGAGACCCTATATTCCTCCGAGCAAGGGCCGAAGAGCGATGACGAGCTCAATATTCTGCGCCCGGGCGGAAATTATGGCTGGCCCCATGTGGCCGGGATGCGGGATAACCATGCTTATGAGTACGCGCGCTGGGCGGAAGCAACCACCCCGTGCGGCCAGTTGCGCTTTAGCGACTTAGCCATTCATCCTTCGGTCCCCCGGGAAGCGGAGACCGCCTATCCCAAGCCTATCGTGGAGCCGATCGCCACGATGTTCACTGTGCCCACCGGCCATAATTTTCGTGACCCAGCGTGCAAAGGCGTGGACTTCATTTGTTGGCCGACGGTAGGCGCCTCCAGCATCGAATATTACGCGGCGAAGGGGACGGGCATCCCCGGCTGGGACCGCGTCCTGTTCGTCACCACGCTCAAGCGCGGATCGCTCTACGTGCTTCCACTAAAGGCCGATGGAAAGTCAGCCGCGGCGAAGATGTCACGCTATTTTCAGTCGAACAACCGGTTTCGCGATACCGCGGTGAGCCCCGATGGCCGAACCATTTACGTGGCAACCGACGCCGAAGGATTAAGCGAAGCGGTGGGAGGCGGTACCACCACGAAAATGCAAAATCCAGGTGCGATTCTGGCCTTCACTTACTCGGGCGAAGATGGCGGAGCCGAGACCGAGGCACCGCGGGTGGTGAGTGAAGCGAAGGCTACGGCGTTAGATCGGGCCGCCGGACCGCCGCCGCAGTTTACTGCGGCGCAGTCGCTGGCGGGCAAGACGGCTTACGAGGCCAATTGCGCGGTCTGCCATGGCAGCACGCTCACCAACGGGACGTTCGGGACGCCGCTCGCCGGAGAGTATTTCCAGAGTGCCTGGCAGGGGCGCACGGTGCTCTCGTTCTTTGAAAAAGCCCAAAAGACCATGCCTCCGGCGGTGCCGGGATCACTGCCTAAGGATCGCTATGCGAACATCGTCGCCTACATTCTCGAGCTGAACGGAATCAAGGCCAGTCAGAAGGCCTTGCCGGCTGGGGGCGAAGCTCTCGAGAAAATGAGGATCCCGTAGCCCGGCAACGGCTAGAATTAGAAGAAGTGTTGCGGCAGACGATTTTCGGGTTGGCTTTGGTTGGGTTGACGTACGGGCAATCTCTCGATGAGATCGACGTGGCGGAGTCTATGATGCGCATCCGCGCCAAAGTGAATGCCGACTTAGGCCGGCTGCCAAACTACACCTGTCTTGAAACGATTGAGCGCTCCGTGCTGGAGCCGCCTGCCAAAAAGTTTCAGCTGCTCGATCTGGTGCGCCTCGAAGTCGCCTTGGTGGACCGGGCGGAGATCTTCGCCTGGCCCGGTTCGCGGGAATTTCAAAGCTCACGGCTGCGAGACTTAGTGCCGGGCGGAGCGATCGGCAACGGCAGTTTCGCGCTGCACGCGCGCAGCGTCTTTGACGGACGCGCTGCCAAGGTGGAGCGAGTCGGCGAAACTAAGCTGGGCAGCCGTCGCGCGATGGAATACAGCTATACCGTGCCGCGCCGGCTGAGCCGGTTTAGTTTGCGGCATGGCGAACGCGAAGCCAATGTCGGTTACGGTGGCAGCTTCCTCATCGACCTTGAGTCTGACTCGCTGCTGCGCTTAGTGGTGCGCGCGAATGACATTCCGGCGGAATTGGGAATTCCGATGCAGGAAGAGATTCTAGACTACCAGCAGGTCAGGCTGGGCGAAGGGGAGTTTCTGCTCCCCAAAGGCAGTGAAATGCGGCTGGGCAGCGAGGATGGATCAGTAAGTTTGAATAAGACGACTTTCTCGGCTTGCCGGCAGTATTCAACCGAATCCACCTTAATTTTTGTCGACCCCACAGAGGCAACCGGCGGCGCGTTGACGCCGAATGAGATACGCGAAGTGCCCGTGGGCCTGAAGCTGGACATTAAGTTGATCACGCCGCTCGTGTGGGCGAAGTCCGCCGTGGGGGACGCGATAATGGCCACCGTCCGCCGCGATGTAAAAGTGAATAAACAAGTGCTCATCGCGAAGGGAAGTCAGTTGAAGGGCCGGCTGATTTGCCTGGAGCGGCGGGCCAACCCTTCCGGCGGAAGCGCGTTTTTGGTGGGCTTGCGGTTTGAAGAGATCCTGTCCAATCGTTGGCGGGGCGCTCTAAAAACTCAGTTACTCGAAGCCTTGCCGCTGCCCGACATGGCTTCGCCCATGCGCCGCGGCCCGACACGGCAAATTCCTCCTACGCCGGTGCTCTCCGGCGTCCATCCCAGTGGGCAAAATCTCTTTGTCGTTTACAATGAACCTAGGTTCACCGACGGGCTCGACCTGGTAGTCGTAACCCAAGGTGCGGGCGAACCCACACCGGAAAGCCAGAAAAAATGATCTCCTTCCAACAGGACACCGACCGCGCGCTATTTGAAAACGCCCTCGGCTTCGCGAAGAAGCAGGTGGGCGCGTTAGTGAAAAAGCACCCTGACTTTTACCCCATGTACACCCAGAAGGGGAAATGGAAGCACGATGGCGCGGCCTGGACCCATTGGTGCGACGGCTTTTTGCCCGGTATGATGTGGATCTTCGAGAAACGCAGCGAGGAGGCCGACGCCAAGGTTTGGCGGGAAAAGGCCATTCGCTATTCAAAGCCCCTGGAGCCCCGCAAACTCGACCGCGAAGTGCATGACCTCGGTTTTATTTTTCTTTCCACTTACTACCGCTGGTATCAAGTCACCAAAGATGAATCCCTCCGCAAAGTACTCATTACCGCCGGCCAGACGATGGGCGGCCGTTATCGCGACAAGGGCCAGTATCTGCGGTCCTTCGTTGGTGAAGACTCGCTCTTCATCGACATCATGATGAACGTGGGGATCGTGTTTTATGCCGCCCGAGAGACCGGCGACAAGAAGCTCCGCGAAATTGCCCTGCGGCATAGCTACACCACGCGCAGGCACATGGTGCGCGGCGATGGTTCGGTAGCGCAGGAAGGCTTGTTCGATACCAAGAGTGGCGAGTTTCTGCGGCAGGCCACCCACCAGGGCGAGCGTAGCGATTCCTGCTGGTCACGCGGACTCACTTGGGCCATGTACGGCTTTGCCACCGCCTACGAATATTCGTCCGACCCGCATTTTCTCGCTACCGCCGAAGCCTGTACCGATTACTTCCTCGCCCACACGCCCAACGACGGTATCCCGCCATGGGACTATCACGCTACAGCGGAATCGCGTAAGCAAGTAGATACTTCGGCGGCCGCCATTGCCGCGGCCGGCATGTTACGGCTTTCGCGCATGATGCAGGATCCCGTCAAGGGCCACTTATATTGGTCAACGGCCAATCAGATTATGCGCACTTTGTGCACCAGTTACTTGGGCGACAAGACCCGCGGCTGGGAAGGCATTCTGAAGGGCGGCGTGTATCATATGGGCAAGAACCTCGGCGTGAACGAGAGCGTGATGTGGGGCGAGTATTTCTTCTGCGAAGCGCTGGACCGGTTACTCCGGCGGCCGTAAGTGCTGCTGTTAGTTCTGCCCGGCCTGATTTGGGGCGCGTCGTTTCTATTTATTGCGGAAGGCCTACGCGCCATCGGGCCTAACGGACTAACGTTCCTACGGATCTGCATCGGCTTTGCCACCTTAGCCCTATTTCCTTCGGCCCGGAAACCGGTCGCGCGAAAGCACTGGGGCGCGGTGGTCTGGCTGAGCTTACTATGGTTCGCCTTTCCGCTCACCATGTTCCCCTTCGCTGAGCAGCGCGTTTCTTCGGCGCTCACTGGCATGTTGAACGGCGCCAGCCCGCTCTTCGCCACGATCGTGGCCTGTTACTTAGCCCGCCGGGCACCGTCATCAGGCGTCGCCGCAGGCTTGGCGGTGGGCTTGGCGGGCACGGCGCTCATCGCTTGGCCCGCAATGGGCGCAGGCTCCAGTAGCGCCGCCGGTGTCGCGATGATCCTCGCCGCGCTCGTCTCCTATGGCATTGCCCTCAGCATTGCGCGCAGCCTGCAGCAAGAGTACGGCGCCGTCCCGGTCATCTGGCGCGCCCAAGCCGTGGCCCTCGTGTTGACGGCACCGTTAGGTATCCCGGACTTACTCGCCGCAAAATGGGCTTGGGAGCCGATAATCTGCCTATTGGCCTTGGGCGTCTTCGGTACCGCCATCGCCAACGTCCTAATGGCTTCGGCCGCCGGACGCTACGGCGCGGCCCGCGCGTCGGCCACCACGTTTCTCATCCCGGTAGTGGCCCTCGCCCTGGGTGTCACCGTCCGGCAGGAGCATGTAGCCCTCGTATCGGTAGCCGGCTGCTTCGTCTGCCTCGCCGGGGCGTGGTTGATGAAGCGTGCCAGTAGCCACTAGACTCTAGAGATGAAGACCCTGCGCGCACTCACGCCCGAGCAGTTAGCCGTGGCCGAAGCCCGCCTACTCAATCCGACGCCGGGGAGCCGCATTGAAGCGGCGCGCAATTACGGGATCGATCTCACGCTGCTGGTGGAACAACTGCGGCTGACTCCCGCGGAGAGGGGCCGGAAGTTAGAGGACGCTTCGAACGTTCTCGATGAGGTGCGTGGCATCGCTCGTAGGCGGAGCTGATGCAATTCGAACAAGCGATTCAAGCTCTCTGCGATGCCGAAGTCGAGTTTGTCGTAATCGGAGGACTGTCGGCGACGTTCCACGGAAGTGTGCGCATCACCTACGATTTGGACATCTGTTATTCACGCCAGCCAGCTACCTCCGGCGCTTGAGTGACGCCTTGGCCCCATTTCATCCTCGGCCGAGGGGATTTCCTGCGGGCGTTTCTTTCTTTTGGGACGAAAAAACTCTCAGCAATTCCACGATCCTAACCTTGCAAACCGACATCGGCGAAATCGACCTGATCGCTGAGGTAATGGGCTTAGGTGCGTTCGATGATGTGGCGCGGGATGCCCTCGAGATTGAAGCATTCGAGCGACAATTCCGCACACTGGATCTTCCCGCCTTGATCCGAGCCAAGCGCGCGACCGGACGTGAGAAGGACCTCGCCGCGCTGCCTGAACTCGAAAGTCTCCTCGAAGCGGAAGCGCCGGAAAAGCCTGATTCCGAAGGTTAGGCCGCTGAGCTAGCGATCGGCCACCGGCCCACCAATTCTCGCGCCGCCTCGGGCCAGTAAGGATATTCGAAAACAAACCCGGCCTCCAGCAATCGCTCCGGCACCACCTGACGGCTCTTCAACACTAACTCTGACTCCGTGCGCATCGCCCAGGCGCCTAACTCAATCATCCATTCTGTCGACGGTAATCCGACGCGCGCGCCCCAAGCTTCCCGCAATCCACGCATGAAGTCGCGATTTCGCAGCGGATTCGGCGAGGCTAAATTCACCACGCCCGCTAAGTCCTCCCCGGCGATGAGTAAGTCGATGGCTCTCACAAAGTCTGCCTCAGGAATCCAGGAAACGAATTGTTCGCCCGATCCCTGCGTACCCCCCAGGCCGCACCGCACTAAGCCGAGTAACACGTCGAACGCGCCACCTAAATCCGGGCTAAAAGTAATTGCACTACGCATGGCCACCTGCCGAGTAAGTGGAGTTACTTTCGAGAAAAACGCCTCCTCCCATCCCTTCGCCACCGAAATGGAGAAGTTCCACGTATCGGGCGCGCCCGGTTCATTCCCGCCTAGCTCCCCAGTGGACTCCGTCATCGGCCGATCGAGCGCATGCCGATAGATCGTCGCCGTACTCGCATTGATCCACACCCGCGGCGGTTGACTCAGCCCAGCCATCACCTCGTGCAATTGCAACGTGGTGCCGATGCGCGAATCGAAGATCTCCCGCCGGTTCGCCGGGCCATAGCGGCAATTCACGCTGCGCCCCGCCAGGTTGATGCAAACGTCGCTGCCCTCAAGCGCGGCGGATAATGCCGCCATCGAACTGCGATGCAGCGCCAGCACCTGATGGCCCAACCCGCGGAAGTAACGCACCAGCATGGAGCCCACTTGCCCCGTGCCGCCAGGAATCACCATCTTCATCAACTCGCCTCCGCAATCTTTTTCAACGCCGCATTGCGTTCGGCGAGTAAGTTCCCCATGTAACTTCGCAGCACCCACGTCTCCGCAATTCTTCCAAGCAAGCCCCACGGCGCGGCGAATCGAAACATATCGCGCATCTCCGTCTGGCCGGAAGATAGGGCGCGAAAGTAATGGTCGTGCTCCATGGAGTCAAACGCGCCCCGGATCATTACATCGCGAAAGAAAGCGGGTCGCTCCAGGGCGGTAATCTCACTCGTCAACCGTTGACGGACGCCAAAATGACGCGCCCGCCAAGTCACGCGCTCGCCTAAGCCGACCAACCCCGTGGTCACGCCGCCCTCGGCCACCGCCTGCTCGCCCCAGTGCACATTACCCGCCAAATGCACCTCCACGCTGCGCGCCAAGTCGAAGCAAAGCTCAAGCGGCGCCGCGATCACGGTCACCGTTTCCAAGGTCACCATGCGCGAACCTCTTTCACCAGTCCGATCAACTGGAGCGCCGTTCGCCGCAGCGGCCGCATCAACGGGAGCGACGATAGGCGGATCAAGCCCACCACGCTCTTCGCGGAAAGCTCCAGCAGCCGGCCCGTGCGCGCTTGCTCCGGCGATTCATCCAGCAGCCAGAAGAAGATCACGCCCATCTGGAAGAACCACAACACCGCGGGCAGATCCGCCTTCAGATCCGCCGGAATACTTACGCCGCCATCCACCACGATGCGTGCAAACCATGCGATGTCCACCTCCCGGATCGCCTGGGTTTGCGCGCTGAAGGGCGACAACGGGTACTTGGGATCCACGCCATTCCGCAGCAGCGCCCGCAGCACCGCACGGTTGGGCGCGAAGTGCGTCAGCTTCGCGCGGATCAACTCGCGCAGTTTCGCCTCCAATCCCTTTGCGCCGCCCAAAGCTGTTTCGATGGCCGGCTGCATTTCCGAGCTGGCCCGCGCATAGAAGTCCGTCACCAGGGCCTCTTTCGAGGGGTAGTAATAGTAAGCCGCACCCGTCGCCACGCCGGCCCGCTTGGTGATGTCGCGCATAGTGGCTTGTTCAAAGCCCTCCTGCCGGAATAGAACCAGGGCCGCATCCAGAATTCTCAGGCTCGTCTCTTCCGCTTTGGTGGCCATAAAGTTGAACGTGTTCAATTCCACCCTACACCCAGTTCGACCCCCTGGCAAGAGTTTTATTGAACGTGTTCAATAAACACAAAAGCCCCACCCCGAAGGGTAGGGCCTCTGCGCCGCGTGCTAGCGGTGGGGGCAAACTCTAACGGGCAGCGAGCAGCGCGCGCAAGTGGCGAGCCCGCTCCGGAGAGCGAAGCTGGCGTAGCGCCTTGGCTTCAATCTGCCGGATGCGTTCCCGCGTCACGTCGAACTCCTGCCCAATCTCCTCGAGCGTATGCTCGCGTTCGCAGCCGATACCGAAACGAAGCCGGATCACCTTTTCTTCCTTGGGCGACAACGTCTTCAGAATATTCGCGGTCTCATCGCGCACATTGCTCTCGATGACAGCGTCGACGGGCGAGCCCACCCAACGGTCCTCAATCAAGTCGCCAAGCGCGCTTTCGCCATCGCGACCGACCGGCGTTTCAAGCGACACCGGATCGCGAGAGATGGTCTTCAACTTCTGCACTTTCTCCACCGGAATGTCCATCCGGCGCGAGATCTCTTCATTGGTCGGCGCGCGGCCAAGCTCCTTTTCGAGCTCGCGCGTGGCGCGCAGAAACTTGTTCATGCTCTCGTTCATGTGCACCGGGATGCGGATGGTACGAGACTGGTCAGCGATAGCGCGCGTGATGGCTTGGCGAATCCACCACGTAGCGTACGTGGAGAACTTATAGCCCCGACGGTACTCGAACTTATCGGCGGCGCGCATCAGGCCGATGTTGCCTTCCTGGATCAGGTCCAGCAAGTGCAGGCCGCGATTGACGTACTTCTTGGCCACGGAAACCACCAGGCGCAGGTTGGCTTCCACCAAGTCCTTCTTGGCGCGTTCGGCTTCCACTTCGCCCACGCGGATGATGTGCAGCGAGCGGTTTAGGTCCAACAGGCTGGCGCCAGCCGTGACCTCCTTCTTCTTGATCTCGCGCTTTAGCTCTTTCACCCTCGCCTGGGCAACTGCGCTGTGCTTCTCTTCATGGCGTTTCAGTTCGGTCTGCAGATGGTTGAGTTCCTCGACGGCCCGCTCAATCTCTTTGCCAAACTTCCGCCACATGCTGATCTGCCACGGCAGGGCACGGAAGGCACGCGAGAACTCCACTGACGAGCGCAGCGACTTCATCCAGCCCTTTTTGCGGCCTTTACGATTCGAAAGCGGCACGGCGTCGTGCTTTTCCATCGCCTGGTGCTTTTTCTTTTGCAGGGAGAGCAATTCATTCAACTGCTGTAGAACTTGCTTACGGCGCTTCTCTTCGGCCGGGGTTCCGTCTTCCACATCGCCAAGATCGGTGATGTCGTCCAGGTCAAGCACCCCCTTGCGCACCTGCTCCATCCATTCGCAAGCCACACCTTCCACCATCGCGGAGCGGCTGATGGCGCGGTACATGCGCACCTTACCGCGTTCCATCTTGCGGGCGAGATTCACTTCGCCCTCGCGGGTTAGCAGCGGCACGGCTCCCATTTCGCGCAAGTAGACGCGAACAGGGTCATCCGTGTAGATCGATTCTTCTACAACTTGGGCCGGTTGATCGTCTTCTTCACTCTCAACGTCGGCCACTTCCTCGGGATGAAAAAAATTTGTCTCTTCGTCAAAAGACAATCCCGAAGGCTCAGGCGGTTCGGCTATGTATTGGTCTTCGAATTGGTCCACGTGGCAATCACTTCCTCAGACCGGCTTTGGGGCACGGCCAATCAATCTGAGTATGGTTCCTCTCTTCTCAAGGCAAAAAATCTTTCGAGCTTGGATTGAATCCCCCTCATGCGTGCACGAGTTGTCACCTCCGCGCCCGACAGCGGCGCACGAGGATCCTCAGCCGAAGAGACACACCTCTCCCGACTGGGGGGACGGGCGGATTGGCGAAGAGCGAAGGATCTTGGCCGGTTAGGGCGTTAACTGGCCTGGAATGAAAAAGTTCGCAAAGGCACAGTAGATGTCAGATTCGTCTAAGTTTCGCGGCCGCTTGGTACCCAGGAGAGTATACCACCAAATTCGTGGCAACTCGGTTCCCAATTAAATGATGTTCGCGGCGACGAATGGTTACAGCTTTATTTCGTGTGGGGTAGGGGTACCCGCACCCTAGCCGCGCTTTTGGCGCATCAAGGTCTTCATTTCATTGAAGAAAGCGTCTTCGTCCTGAAAATCACGATACACCGAAGCAAAACGGACGTACGCAATTTTGTCCAGAACCTGCAACCGCTGCATTAGAAGCTCCCCGATCTGACTAGTAGGGATTTCCCGATCCGGCGAATCATTCAACAGCCCTTCAATCTCATCCACCAGGTTCGCCAGCCGCGTCATCGGAATCGGCCGCTTTTCGCATGCCTTCAATAACCCGCCCAGCACCTTTTGCCGATCGAACTTCTCCCGCCGGCCATCTTTCTTGATCACCATGTAGGGAATTTCGTCAATTCGCTCGTAGGTCGTGAAGCGGCGCGCGCATTGCAGGCATTCCCGGCGACGGCGGATCGACTCGCCTTCCTTGCTTTCGCGCGAGTCGATGACTTTGTCCTGAAGATGACCGCAGAAAGGGCAGAGCACGCCTTAGTCTACCGCGCCCGGGCCCGCCACCGCCTGCGCCTCCACCGGCAGGTGTTTCAAATTACTCCACTTGATGCCGTCCTGGAAGGCGAACGCCAAACCAAAGGGAACGACGATCACCAGCGTCGAAAGCCATAGCAGGATCGTCATCAGGCTGGCACTCTCCTTGGGAATGCCGTAAATCTCGGCAAGTACAAGGAAAGCAACGATTTGCATGCCGCCGCCCACGCCTGGGATCTGGACGATGCCCCCGAACGCGACAAATCCGCACACCACAATCGAGTCCCAAAGGGTCAGGTGACTGGTGGGCCCGAAACCGCGCAATAGGGCATAAAAGGCCCCGACAATCATCGCCCATTCCATAGTGGTGTACAAAAGAACGAGCGCCAGCTGCGAGTTGCTCTTCGTCGAGGCAATGCCGTGGGCAAAGGCCTCCATCAAACCGCCCAGCTTCTTGCCGATCGCCTGGGGCAGCAGGTCCAGTAGACGGGAGAGCAGGCGCAACGTGGCATCGGAAAAGAAACGGACCGCGAGAATGAAAAGGCAGGCGCCCGCCCCGAGCAGACCCGCCAGCTGGCCACCGGTGCGAAGCACCCAAGCCAAGCCCGGGCTTGCGTGACTGGCGGTGGCGGGGTCCAGTTGATTTAACGCCAAGCCGAAGAGAATCAGCACCGCCAACAGGTCAAACACGCGCTCGAGGAACCAGACCGCCAGTTGAGAGCTGAAGCTCACGCTTTCGCTGCGAGAGACGAGGTAAGGCCGTACCAGTTCCCCGGGTCGGCCAAACAGAGTGACGGCGGTGAATCCGATCACCTGGGCGCGGAATAGTCGCGCCAAGCTGGCCTGCGGCGCGATCGGCTGAATCATGGCCCCCCAACGGACCGCACGCCCCACGTAAGTGAGCACAATCAGGAAGATGGCAAAGCCATACAACAGCGGATCGAGTGACCTCAGCGCGGTTTCAAACTTCAGCCAATCAAAGCCATTTTCCTTCAGCCGGGTAAAGCCGAACCAGGTAGCCGCGGCCAGAATCAATACCAATAGAATCAAATACTTGATCCATTTTCTGGATGGATGCAAAGAGCCTCCTCGACATACATGGCCTCTCGGCAGAGGCTCCGGGCGCGCCGCAGTTAGCACTTGACCGTGGACACAAAATGTTTGCCCCTGCGCTGAAGGCCGCGAACGGGCTAGAATGGTGAGTCCTAAAGGGCTCGATTTGATTGAACTTCCGCGGCGTGGATCTCGTTTCTTGGATTGAAGGATTAGAGAACGATGCCGTTCCGCATGATTCAATGGATGCCATCCCGCTCTTACGGTGCCCCGGTTCTCAGTACTCTGGGATTGCCTCAAGCTGAGCTTAGCATCAATTCGCCGGGGGCTGGCGCCCTCGCCCTTCCGTGGGGCATAGTAGGTTCGCGGGACGCGGTGGGAAACAGATTGGACAATATCTTCGCAGCCGATGCCAGTGCTGATACTGAGTTGGTGGAGCGTTGCCTGGCCGGCGACGAGGCCGCCTGGGAGAGCCTGGTGCGTCTCCACACCAAGCGCGTGTACTCCATCGCCTATCGCTTTACCGGCAACGACACCCAGGCGCAGGACCTGACGCAGGACGTTTTCCTGCGCGTCTTTCGCAGCCTGAAGAGCTTTCGCTCCGGCGAAGGCTCCTTTCAAGTGTGGCTGGCGCGATTAACCCGTAACCTGCTGATCGACCATTACCGTCGAAGCAAGTTAGAGCGGGTAAGCGATTCGATTGAAGATTCGCTCACTTTGCTCGAGTCGAAAACGGCGGTCGAATCCCGCACCGATAGCCGCGTCGTCGGCCGCGAGGCCAGCGAGTTGCTCCAGGGGGCGCTGCAGAAGCTCTCGCCCGAATTGCGCGAAACCGTCATCCTGCGCGACCTCGAAGAACTGGAATATCGGGAGATCGCCCAGGCATTGAATGTACCGGAGGGCACGGTGAAGAGCCGCCTGAATCGGGGACGGGCGGAATTGGCCCGCTTGTTGAAGCGACATAAGGTAACGATGAGATGAAGGCTATGAACTGCGCGGAATTGGACATCCTGATTTGCGACTACGTCGACGGCACGCTGGACTCCTCCACGCGCTCGGCCGTGGACGCGCATCTATCGGATTGTGCCTCCTGCCACGCGCTGGTGGATGATTCGCGATCCGTGTTGAGCTTTTTCGAAGGCGTGCCCACCGTGGAGCCGCCCCCGCAGTTGATCACTCGGATCATTCATGAAGTACCGGCCGCCGAAGGGGCCCGCCCGGCCATCAAAGCCGGCGGGATGGGCGGTTGGCTGAAGAGCTGGATCAAGCCGGTGCTGCAGCCGCGCTTAGCGATGGGCATGGCCATGACGATCCTGTCGTTTTCGATGCTGGGCCGGTTTACCGCCCCAGTGAAGCAGTTAAAGCCGTCCGACCTCGACCCCGTCAAGGTGTGGGCGGCGGTGGAAGATAAGAGCCATCGCGTGTGGGACCGGACTCTCAAATACTACGAGTCCTTGCGTGTGGTTTATGAGATTCAAAGCCGGCTGAAAGATTTGAGCGATCAGGAAGCCGACCAGAAAACCGAACAGAAAGCCAAGCCCGACCAGAAGAAGCCAGAAGGATCAGCTCCATGACGCCCGATATCACCAACTCCGAAAACACTCCTCCCGCTGCGGTGCCTGCGAACCAGCCCGTCTTAGGCTATTGCCGCGGCTGCGGCACCCCGCTCACGGCGTCGACGGCTCGCTATGCGATGGGCACCATGTATTGCGCGGAGCACGCGCCAGTCGCCGGCGCGCCGAACTCTGACAATCCCTACGCTTCCCCGCCCCCGCCGCCGGTGCCCAACGTCGCCCGCCAGGAAGCCAGCCCCGGCCTCGCCTTTATTCTCGGACTCATCCCTGGCGTAGGCGCCATTTACAATGGCCAATACGGTAAGGGCTTGCTCCATGTAATTCTCTTCGGCCTGCTGGTGGCGATCACCGACATGGAAACCGGGCCGGTGGATAAGTTATTCGGCTTTCTGATTCCGGCCTTCATTTTCTACATGGCCTTTGAAGCGATGCACACCGCCAAGCGCCGGCTGGAGGGCTTGCCGGTAGATGAATTCTCGAGTATCGTCGCCCTCGGCGGCTCGGGCTTTCCGGTCGGCCCGGTCCTGCTGATCGCGGCGGGTGTCGTGTTCCTGCTCTCCAATCTCGACCTGATTTCCCTTCGCGCCATGTTGCGCTGGTGGCCCGTGGGCCTGATTGCGCTTGGCAGTTATATGCTCTATGTGCGCACCTTGGGCGCGGGAGGGGCCAGCAATGAACCACGCTAACTTACTCACCGCGCTTCGTGGTCCCGTGCTGTTGCTCGTGCTGGGCCTGTTATTCGTCATGGATCAAAGCGGCGGACTGCAGTTCATCAACACTTGGCCCGCGTTGATTATCGTCTACGGCTTCTTCCGGTTACTCGAAAGTTTGGCCGTCAAGAATTCCTTGGGGCCCACGGGAGGTGCGCAATGAATCGAGCCAGTCTCATCGCTCCGCTGATTCTGATTTCGATCGGCGTCCTATTCCTGGTGAACAACATTCGCCCGGACCTTTCGGTATGGCGCATCGTCGCCACCTACTGGCCCTGGGTACTGGTCGGCTGGGGCGCGCTCCGCATCGTCGAGATCCTCTATACCTGGCAAGCTGGGCAGTTACTACCCAAGGCCGGCGTGAACGGCGGCGAGTGGGCCTTCATTATTTTCCTATGCTTCTTTGGCGCCGGAGCTTCGGCCGCCGGCCGCGTCACCAACTGGCCCGGCAATCTGCGCGTTCTCGGCTGGGACATGATGGGCGACACCTACGACTTTCCCCTCCACGGCGAGCAAACGGCCGACGGCGTCAAGAAGATCGTCCTCGAAAACCTGCGCGGCAACGCGCGCCTCGTGGGTGGCGAAGGCACCCTGGTGAAGGTGGACGGACGCAGCATGATCCGCGCCATCGACCGCCAGTCCGCCGAACGCGCCAATCAGCAAGCCCCGCTGGCAATTTCGCGCCAGGGCGATATCCTCTACATCCGCACCAGCCAGGAGCGCTGGAGCGGCCGCGAACGCCTCACCGCCGAACTCGACATCGCCGTGCCCCGCAACGTGGCCATCGAATGCAAAGGCCGCAACGGCGACTTTGACGTCACCGGCGTCACCGGCGCAGTGGACATCGATTCCGACAACGCCGGCGTGCGGCTCAACGATGTGGGCTCCGCCCGCATCGAAGTCCGCCGCAGCGATATCGTCCGCGCCAGCAACGTCAAGGGCACCGTCGAAGTGAAAGGCCGCGGCGAGGACCTCGACCTCGAGAACATCGTCGGCCAAGTCACCGTCGACTTCCGCTATACCGGCGACCTCCGCTTCCGCCAACTCGCCAAGCCCCTCCGCTTCCGCAGCGATTCTTCGGAACTGTCGATGGAGCGCATCAACGGCGAAGTCCGCATGTCCACCGGCGAGATCGATGGCGATGATTTCACCGGCCCCGCCAAAATCGTCGTGCGGTCCCGGTCACGCGACATCAAGTTGAACAACTTCACCCAAGCGCTCGAAATTGAGCTCGACCGCGGCGACATTGAACTCGCCCCCGGGCGCCTCCCGCTCTCCGCCATCGACGCCCGCACCCGCAGCGGCGCCGTCACCGTGTCGATGCCGTCGAAAGCCGCTTTCCAGCTCTCGGCCACCACCAAGCGCGGCGAGTATGAGAATGAATTTGGCGCGCCCTTAACCTCCGACGCGCAGGACCGTGGCGGCGTCATCAAAGGCACCACCGGCGCGGGCCCCAAGGTGAACGTCTCCACCGAACGAGGCTCCATCACCATCCGCCGCAGCGAAGTTGCTACCGCTTCGACGGCTTTGATGCCGGCTCCCCCCGAGCCGCCCGCTTCGCCGAAGCTGCCGAAGCCCGAGGACCAATAAGCAATAGCCGGACGTCCATTACGTTCGTGCCCGTGGGGCCGGTCTTAATCAGGTCGCCCAGTGCGGCAAAGAAGTGGTAGCTATCGTGACGAGCGAGCGATGCGCGTGGATCCAGTCCTCGCGCCTTTGCTTTTTGGAGCGTATCGGAGTCGGCAATCGCGCCCGTGGCATCGGTGGGTCCGTCCGTACCGTCCGTGCCGCCGCTTAGCACCACCGTCCGTTCCGGCAGATCAAGCGCCGCCGCGAGCACAAACTCCTGATTGCGGCCACCCAAGCCATCCCCATCGAGCGTCACCGTCGTTTCGCCACCCGAGATGAGGCAGGCCGGCGCCGCAACGGGTCGATCGCTCTCCGTCACTTCCCGCGCAATCGAGGCGTGCATCCGTGCGACATCCTGCGTCTCACCCTCAATGGTCGTCGACAGCACCAAGGGCCGGTAACCGCGCCGCTCGGCCTCTACGGCCGCCGCATCCACCGCCAGCCGGTTGGCACCCACAATCAACGTACGTGTGTTCTCGAGCCGCGCCGGATTCTCTCGCGTCGCCGCATGGAGATGCCGCGCAATCGCCTTCGCCGATTTGATTTTGTAACGCGCCAAAATCGCCCGCGCCTCGGCAAACGTCGAATGATCGGGCACTGTAGGTCCCGAGCCAATCACGCTCAGGTCGTCGCCAATCACGTCTGAGAGCACCAAAGTAAGTAACTTCGCCGGCGCGGCCAACGCGGCTAACTGCCCGCCCTTAATCGCCGACAAATGCTTCCGCACCGTATTGATCTCATGAATATTCGCCCCGCAGGCGAGTAACTGCCGCGTCACCGATTGTTTGTCGTCCAGCGTCAGACCGGGAGCCGGCAAAGGCAGCAGGGCGGAAGCGCCGCCCGAGATCAGACAGATCACCAAGTCCCGCCCGGTCGCTTGCGCGGCGAGTTCAGCGATGCGCCGCGCCCCATCCACCCCGGCTTGGTCCGGCACCGGATGCGCGCATTCATTCAGCTCGATACGCTTCAATTTGGCTAAGTGGCCATGCTTCGTATTGATCAGGCCACCCGTGATGCGCCGGCCCAGGATGCTCTCCACTTCGAGTGCCATCGCCGCACTGGCCTTACCCGCGCCCACCACATAAATATGTTCATAGGAGGCATCCAGCAGATCCGCGAATTGCGGGCGCGCGCGTCGAATCCCCTCTCGCGGATCCGCCGCCCGCAAAGCCTCCCGAAAAATAGCCAGCGCATCCCGACGAAGGTTCATCCTATTAGGACGGGCCCCCGGCCCGTCTCCCCCACCTAAATATCGTAATAAAGCGAAAACTCATAAGGATGCGGCCGCAACCGCACCGCATCCGCTTCATTCTTCCGCTTGTAGGCAATATAAGTCTCGAGTAACTCCTCAGTAAATACATCGCCCTTCAGCAAGAACGCATGGTCCTCTTCGAGACAAGTCAAAGCCTCATCCAGCGAAGCCGGCATCGACGGCACCGCCTTCATCTCTTCGGTAGATAAGTCATAGATATCCTTATCCAGCGGCTCCCCCGGATCGGCCTTGGTCAGAATGCCGTCCAAGCCCGCCATCAACAAGGCCGCAAAAGCCAAATAAGGATTCGCGCTCGGATCCGGCGGACGGAACTCCACTCGTTTCGCCTTCGGTGACGCCGAATACATCGGAATGCGCACCGCCGCCGACCGGTTCCGCCGCGAATAAGCCAGATTCACCGGCGCTTCGTAACCCGGCACCAGCCGCTTATAACTATTCGTCGTCGGCGCAATAATCGCCGATAACGCCCGCGAGTGCTTGAGCAACCCGCCGATATACCACAACGCCATCTGCGACAAGCCCGCATAACCATCGCCGGCAAACAGCGGCTTACCTTCCTTCCACAACGACTGGTGGCAATGCATCCCGCTGCCGTTATCGCCAAACAAGGGCTTCGGCATAAAGGTTACGGTCTTGCCGTTGCGATTGGCCACGTTGCGCACAATGTATTTATAGAGCACCATATTATCGGCGCTCTTGAGCAACGTGTCATACTTCTGGTCGATCTCGCACTGCCCCCCGGTCGCGACTTCGTGGTGGTGGCACTCAATGGTGAGCCCGCAATTGATCATCACCTCCACCATCTCGCTGCGCAGGTCCATATACATATCCGTGGGCGGTACCGGGAAGTAACCTTCCTTCACTCGCGGCCGGTAGCCCAGGTTATTGTGCTCCCGCCCCGAATTCCAGCGCCCTTCCTCGGCATCGATAAAGTAAAAGGCCTGGTTGATGGTGCTGTCGAAACGGACATTGTCGAAGACAAAGAACTCCGCCTCGGCGCCGAAGTAAGTGGTATCGGCGAGCCCCGAATTCTTCAAATACATCTCCGCCTTTTGGGCGATATACCGCGGATCCCGCTCGTACTTCTGCCGCGTCAGCGGATCGATCACGTTGCCAAGCATCACCAACGTGGGAATCTCGGTAAACGGATCGAGGAACGCCGTCGACGGATCCGGAATCAGCAGCATGTCGCTTTCGTTGATCGCCGCCCAGCCGCGGATCGAACTGCCGTCGATGCCGAAGCCGGCTTCGAAACTGCTCTCCTCCAGTTGATCAATCGGATAGCTGATATGGTGCGTCAGCCCGGGGATATCGGTGAAGCGCAAATCCACTTGGCGCACTTCGTGCTGTTTGGCGTATTCGAGAACTTCTTTAGGGGTCATGACGTGTGCAACTTCCATTAGACAGCAAAACGCCCTGGCTTGCGGCCAGGGCGTTTTGCTTGATCCATCATCACCGCGTTAGAACTGGTTCCAGAGGTATTGGTTGTAGACCTCGTGGTGGAACTGCACCTCGGGCGTCTTCACTACCGTCCCCAACAACCGCGCGCAACGATCGGCCGAAGCCTGTTTGAGGTCCGCATAACGGCCCTTCACATCTTCGCCGAGCAACTCGTCGGTCCACTTGGCGGCCTTGAAGTTCTCAAGCGCCGTGTAGATGTTGTCCGGCAGGTAACGATCGGCCTGACGCAGATTCTTAATCTTCGCCGTCTCGCCGTCGAGGCCCGTCTTAAACACGGAGTAGAGCACCATGTAAGGATTCGCGTCCGGACCCACCGAGCGCACCTCAACCCGCGCGCTCTTCTCGTTCCCGATCGGAATGCGCACCATCGAACCGCGATCCGTCGCCGAAGCCTTAATCTGATTCGGCGCTTCGAAGTGCGGATCCAAGCGTCGATAAGCGTTCACGCTCGCGTTCAACAGCACGCAGATGTCGTTGCCGTGCGTCAGAATGCGATCGATAAACTGCCACGCCATTTTGCTGATCTTCTCTTCGCCCTTCGGGTCCCAGAAAAGATTCTTGCCGTTCTTCATGATCGACACGTTGGTGTGCATGCCGCTGCCGTTCACGCCCACCACTGGCTTCGGCAGGAAGCTGACGCTATAGCCCATCTGCGTCGCCACCTGACGGCAGATCAGCTTGTAGAGCTGAATCTGGTCCGCCGCCGACACTACGTCGCCGTAAGTGTAATTAATCTCGAACTGCGACGGCGCCACTTCCGGATGGTCCTTCTCGTTCTCAAAGCCCATCGCCCGCTGCACTTCGGCCACCTTGTCAATAAAGGTCCGCAGCGGATCGCCCGGCAGCGAGTGGTAGTAACCGCCCGTATTTACATACTCAAACTTCCCGGTATCGTGATACTTCCGCTCGGCATCGGTGCCGGCGAACAGGAAGCCTTCGATTTCGTTGGCCGCGTTCAGCGTGTAGCCTTCCTTGGCGTACAGCTTGTTGGCGTATTGCTTCAGCACCGCGCGCAGGTCAGCACGATAAGGCGAGCCGTCCTTATCCACAACTTCGCCAAACACCATCACCTTGCCCGGGCCAAAGACATCGGCCGGCGTCCAGTAAAAGGCGTTCCAGTCGATGTTCAAGCGCAAATCGCTCTCTCGCTGCGCGGTAAAACCGCGGATCGAGCTGCCGTCGAAGGTGAGGTTGTCCCAGCTCTTGACAAGAAACTTCTTGTCGTAGTCGAGCATGTGCAGGCGCCCTTCCAGGTCGCTGAACAGGAGCGTAACGGCCTTAATGCTCGGCGTATCGTTCAAGTACTTGAGGCGTTCTTCCTGAATCACCGCCGGGTCAATGCGCGCCTTGCGCTGCGCCTTGGCCGTCAGGTTCAGGTCTTCCAACTCCGCGTAAGTGAGTGTCAAAAAGTTCTTCAATTCGGTGGTCATCGGACTCCTCTATCCAGTGGGGGCGACTCGGCCGGAAGGCTCCGGGCGCGCCGCTGAAACTCGATTATAACCATGGAAGTGCGCCTGGGGGCCAGTACTGCCGGTGCCTCCAGCGGCTCGGAACCATGGCTAATTTTTATGGGGCCGATTGGCAATGGTGATGAGTTCCGCCCTTTCCGGCCCGCCTATGCCTGTTTTGCTTGGGTTAGGCGGCCCCGCGAATCTCTACCCATCGGATACTGTGGAAGCGAATGGCCAAA
>JBBQQS010000020.1:0-21582 GCA_038215525.1 Bryobacterales bacterium | reverse complement strand
CGCCAATCTGAAAGCCCAGGCTGCCGCCCTCAATCCGGATCGCCGCCGGACTCTTCCAGCCCACCCCGTCGTTCTGCCGGCACGTAAAGTAGCCTCGCCCAAACTTCGCCCCCACAATAAAGGCGCCTTTTTTCATGCCCGGCACAATCACCGCGCACTCCGCCTTGTCCAGCAACTCCTGCGGGATCGCCTTGTCCTTAGTGGCCATCACTTCCTTGATGACAACCGCGGCCAACTTCAGCCGCGCGTCCTCCTTGTTGGACTGCGCAAATGCGGCACCCGAGAGCGCGATCAGGGCGATCAGAGGGACGAATGTGGTTTTCATATCCCCATGTTACCTAAAGGAGTATGGCGAGAGGATGTAAACTCGCGAGCATATGCCCGTCATCGGACTCCTTACCCTCGAACTCCATCTCGTCGACTCTCACTCCCTCAAAGACAAACGCCACTACGTCCTCGGCCTCAAAGAGCGCCTGCGCAAGAAGTTCAACCTCGCCGTTTCAGAGACCGAGGACATCGACCTGTTGAACCGCGCCGTCATCGCCGCCGTGACGGTCTCGGCCAGTCGGCCGCATGCGGAGCGGGTTTTGCGGGCTGCCGAGGAGCAGGCAGCGGCGTTTTTGGGGCCGTATTTGGTGGCGGCAGGGATTGAGTGGGTGGAAATGGCTGAAAACACATGAGATGTAGTTTTTATCAAATTACTTGACAATAACACACTCATATTACATACTGTGATTGTCAGTAAATCATCACACGGAGAACAGCGTCATGACCCTTACCAGCTTCCGCACCCCCTTCAACGTCTTCGACGAAGCCCTCGCCCGCCTCGCCGAGACGACCGCTCAAACCGAACAGGCCCCGCAGGTCCACGGCTGGACGCCCGCCGTCGACGTCATCGAAACCGAGCAAGACATCGTCCTCAAGGCCGACCTCCCCGGCGTCCCGCAGGAGCAAATCGAAGTCAAATTTGAAAACGGTACCCTCTCCATCAAAGGCGAGCGCAAGTTCGTCTCCGACGTGAAGCAGCCCGGTTTCCGCCGCATCGAGCGCGGCTACGGTGCCTTCGCCCGCCACTACACCTTGCCGGACACCCTGGATGTTGAGCACGTCAAAGCCGATTACAAAAACGGCGAGCTCACCATCACCCTCCCCAAGAAAGAGGCCGCGAAGTCCCGCACCATCCCGGTCGTGATCAACGCCTAATCCTCAGCAAAAATCCAGACTCGACTCCAGCCCCCTCGCCTTCGGTGCCCGGGGGGCTGGAGTTTTTGCGATCCGGGGGGACGCAGCTACGTTTGGCCAAGTCAACTGGATTGTCAAGCTGTCACCGCACTATCTTGGCGATCACCGCGATTTTGCCATTTAGAATGAACCACCTAAGCCCAAACCCTTCCTAGTCGCTGGTAAGCTGAAATAGAGAGGGCCTTCGGCCCGCCTCCTCTAACCTCCGATGTCAATCGGAGGGCCGTTCGTAACACCACGGTCCAATGGAATCAACAACTCCCGGGTTCGTTTCGTAATCTAGAACGTTACCCGGATTGCGATCTGGATCCGCCGCTGGCTCCGCGCATTCGTCGGCTCCAGGAACAACGGGTCAATTTGGGTCGTCGCCCCCGCGTTCTCAAAGCGCGCCGTCGTCGATTGGCTGGAGTACTGGGTGTGGTTCAGCGTGTTGTAAGTCTCAAACCTAAGCTGCGTATTGGTCCGTTCGAGCTTGAAGTTCCGGTAAAGCGACAGGTCGTGGTTCAGGAAGCCCGGCCCGCGGTAGATGTTGGTCCCGATGTTGCCCAATTCCCCCCGCGCCGGAGCCCGGAAGCGCTCGGTCAGCGGCGCCGCCGGATCCATCACCACCAAGCGGGTGCCAAAAGAAGCGCTGCCCGTGATGTCGCCGCCGGTCACTAGCGCGATGCCCGGTGTGAAGGGCGCGCCCGTCTGCCCTCGCGTCACGCCGGAGAACTGCCAGCCCCGCGCCAGCCGGTTCTTCCACGGCACCGTCCAGTTGTAGTTCACCGCCAGCACCTGCGTGCGGTCGTAGGTCAGTGGACCGTAGTTCCACTCGCGCGGGCTGAAAAATGGGTTAATCGTCTGGCCATCCGACGAAGCTGTACCGAGCGCCTTGCTAAAGGTGTAACTCACCGCCCAGTTCAGGCTCCGGCTCAGCCGCTGCGAGAATCGAGTCTGCACGGAGTTGTAATTCGAAGCTGCGGCAAACTCGTAGAGAAAGATATCGCCATAGCCTTGCAACGGGCGGAGGAAGTTATTGCTCAGCGCCGCCGTGGGCCGGGCAGGGTTCCGGTTCTGAGGATTGCGGTCTAAGAACGTCGAGGATAGCGGAATCGCATTGATATTCCGCTGCCACAATTGGTGGCGGCTCAGCGCTCCCACGTAAGAGATATCCATGAGAAAGGACTTACCCACTTGCTGCTGCAACCCCAGCGAGAAATTGTAAGTGGTCGGCATCGGGTTATTCCCGAAAATCGCCCGCACCGTACCCGAGGGCGCCAGTACCCCTTTGCCGCTCGTCTCCGCCAAGCCGTCCAGCGTGCCAAAGTAAACGGTGGGCGTAAAGATGGACGGCGGATTGGGCAGCATGTTGTAAGTCATGTTGCCTTGAATCCGGTCGAAGAACACTCCCCCGCCGCCGCGGATCGCCGTGCGGCCCCGCCGAAACGGATCCCAGGCAAAACCGAAGCGCGGCGCGGCCATCAGCTTGGGTACTTCGTAGAGTCCGCGTGGCAAGCCGTTCTTACCGCCCTGAATCATCCCGATCGCCGGAACGCCCACCCCCGGCGCAAAAGTCCCGATAAATCCCTCCGGATAATTGGTGCCGTCTGGAGCCTGAGCCACCGTGCGCCGATTGGCATCCAAAGCCGGCCGCAGCAAAGCCGGGGCCTTAGCCGGGTCATAGGCGTCCGGGGCAAAAGTGTAAAGTTGGTTCAACTTATCGTACGTCGGCTGATTGGCGTAGAAGCGCACGCCGAAATCGAGGAGCAGGTTCGGCTTCACCCGCCAAGCGTCCTGCGCGTAGAATTCGAGGTTGGTGAAATAGTAATACCCGCGCGGCCGGGCCGAAGCCTCAGTATAAGAGTTATAGGAGCCCAGAATGGCATTCGAGTAAGCAAAGTTGGTGTCGTATTCGCTCAGCGCGTTCACCCCGAAATCGAGCGACCCGCGCGTGGCCGCATTGGCGCTCTGGTCTTTCTTCGAGCGCTCATAGTAAACCCCAAAACGGAAGGTATGCGTCTTGTAGATCTTACTCACATTCTCCACCAGCGAGAGAATCAAGTTGGAGTTATCGTACGGCACGCCGTCGCTCATATTCACGCTGGCGGCATTCTGGACGCCACCGAAGGCGAAGTTCGGTATCAGGTTGTCGGCGTTCAGCCCCGGATTGAACTGCGGCACATTGATGCCCAGTTTCACACGGTTCACCCGATCCGGGTAGAGTGGCGCATAAGTCAGGTGATTCTGGCTTACGCCCAAGATCAGCTCGTTGAAGATCGTGGGCGTCACCGTGTAAGTCATATTAAGCGTTGCGCCCCGGCCCGGTTGATTGAAATCGATAGGCGTGAGCGGAATATTCACCGCCCCGTTTACCCACAGGCCCCACGGCACTTCCTGGCGTGATTGGGTATTGCTCACCCGCAAGTAAGTCTGCAGCTTGGTGAAGGGCTGGTAATCCAGGCGCAGAATATCCGTCCGGCGCGGCGAGTTTCCGCTCTGCGCCGAAAGGAAATTCCATTGGTTCACCCGGCTCGCACTCGGGTCGACAAAGTTAGGCAACGGAAAGATACCCAGAATCTTCTGGCCCAGCGGATGCAGCCGGCTCGGCGGGATGATATTCCCCGGAAAGACGAGCTTATTGTTGCTGGTGGCGTCGCGTTCCGTAAGAGGGTCACGTACGATGCGCGCCCGGCCATTGGTATCCAGGCTCTTCGAGAAGTCGCCGGCCCGTTCGAGCGCCGTCGGCACGGTCACGGTCCGGGAGCCGTATTCGACAAATTGATTCTGGAACTCCTGGCTCCAGAAAAAGAATAGCTTCGACCGGTCACGGTTCCATTTACCCGGAAGATACACCGGCCCGTTGATCGTGTAGTTACTGATGTTATAGCGATAAGGCTGCCGCGCCACGCCGCGCTGGTTATTGAAGAAGCTATTAGCGGAGTAACGCTCATGCCGGTTGAAGTAACTCGCGCTGCCATGGAACTTCTTACCTCCGCCCCGGGTAATGATGGTAATCGCCCCGCCCGAGTTGCGCCCATACTCGGCCGCATAGTTCGAAAGCAGCACCTTCACTTCGCCCACCGAGTCCATCGAAGGCATCGAGTGCACGCCGCCGTTCGAGCCTGTGTCGAGCGACGTCACGCCGTCGATACTGACATTCTTCGCATTATCCCGGCCCCCGGCCAGGAACAGGCCGCCGACGCCGCCCGAAGCAGACTCGCGCCCCTCGCTCGTGTCTACGACACCCGGCAAGAGGCCCACCGCGTCCATCACATCGCGGCCCCGCAAGGCCAGATTCTGCAAGTCTTCCTGAGTGATCGAAGCCGACTTCTCGCTCGACCCCAACTGCACCTGCGCCGAAGTCGCCTCCACCGTCACCGTATCCGCCGTCTCACCCACCTGCAACCGGATCCGCCCCAAGGACCGCTGCTCGCCCGCATTGAGCCCAATGTCCGTCTGCTGGTACTTCCGAAAGCCCCCGTGTTGGATGGAGATCGTGTATTCGCCCGAAGCCAGGTCAGGGAACGAAAAATACCCACTCTCATTCGAAGCCGACGTCTTCTCAAACCCCGTGCGGACCTGCCGCGCGACCACCTTAACGCCCGGAATTACGGCTTCGGTGGTATCGACAATCGTGCCCGAAAGGCCCGACGAGACATTCTGCGCGGCGGCTAGTAGCACGGCCGCGATGAGAGTGATGAGGGCCCGACACATCAACATACTATATCCCCTAGCGGGAATTGAGGAAATCCCAAAGTGCGGCGCAGGAAGAAGGGGTTAGGCTGTAACGCGGCATCGCCGAATCGAGCTGAATGCCCGCCGGGTCAACGCCGCCGCTGAGTGTTTGGCAAAACGCCTCCCGCGAGTAGCGGCTGGGCGGGCCACCACGCCGGGGTTGAGCTTCCGTCAAAGCCGCCCGATGCAAAGGAGACGCGACCACCGCCCCTTCGCGCCGCCCTTCGCCTTGCACACCGTGGCAATTGGCGCAGCGCGCAGCAGCGGCGGCCAGTGTCTCGCCATTCACCCAGGCTACAACCCCTTGGGCCTGATGGTAAGTCGCCTCGCCCGAGGCATTGGTCGGCTCGGAAGCTTTCTCGTAAACGGCACGCGTCCCCATACCCGCCATTTCGTAACGCCCGGATAGGGCACTGGCGATGCCGGCGGCCCGCGGTAAGTCGGTGGTCCGGGCGACGTACCGGCTTTCCGCGTCGACATAGAAGACTTGCAGAGCATGGCCCGATGGCGGCCCGTCCTTCTGTCCGAAGACTTTTAAGAGGGCGGTTAACGCGGGCTTTTCGAGCCGCGCCGCCACCCAATGCGGACTCTGGCTAAACTGCCGCCGCCAAGC
Source organism: Bryobacterales bacterium (assembly GCA_038215525.1). Taxonomy (GTDB): domain Bacteria; phylum Acidobacteriota; class Terriglobia; order Bryobacterales; family Bryobacteraceae; genus JALHNI01. Next base: position 16,010 of record JBBQQS010000020.1, on the reverse strand, counting down.
CGCTAGCCTTTCCGGCGTATCGCGCTCCGGGTCCACGGTGATCGAAAGCAAGGCTGCATTCTGGCCTTCCATTGCCTTGTCGACCTTGGCAAACAAGCTGCCCAGCAAGGGGCACGCCGTCGGGCAATGGGTAAAGATGAATTGGACCGCCGTGCGTCTGCCGCGCGTCAAATCGCGCAGACGGGCCGGCTGGCCGTTGTCGAGGGTAAGAGTAAGATCGGGAAGCAAGATCGGGTCTACCGGACCATAGCCATGGTCTTCGGGAGGTCCGGCGGGGGCCTGCGCTAGGCTAAGGGAGGCTAGTACAAGCCCCGCCAGGATTCTTGTCGTCATCTTGCAAATTCAGTTTGCCGGATGGTCATCCGGCAAGGAATAGATCCCCAGTCCCCAAATTCGGTACTATCTTAGTCGGCCCGGGATGGTTCTATCGATAGCAGGAAGCGGCTCTTCGTGGCGAAGTAGACGCGAAAGACGGAGCCATGAGTTACGCTAAGCCATGCGCACCAACGTCCTCCTGCTCCTCGCCGCCGGAGTCCTGCTGGCCGACGATAAGTCCACTCTGCTCGACAAGATGAACGCCCGGGCCACTTACTATGGTGACGTGTCGCGCAAGATCTGGGAGTTCGCTGAACTCGGGTATAAAGAGCACAAGAGCGCCGAATTGCTCAAGAGAGAACTACGTTCCGCCGGCTTTACGATTGCGGACAACGTTGCCGGTATTCCGACGGCATTCACGGCCACTTATGGCCAAGGTAAGCCCGTCATCGGCATCATGGGCGAGTATGACGCGCTGCCTGGCCTTTCGCAAGATGCCGTGCCCGAGCGCAAGGCGCTTACCGAAGGCGCGCCCGGCCATGGCTGCGGCCACAACTTACTGGGCTCGGCCTCGCTCTTCGCCGCGGTGACGCTGAAGGAGTGGATGGCCGAAAAGAAGATTGCCGGCACGCTGCGCTTCTATGGCACGCCGGCCGAAGAGGGCGGCGGCGGCAAGGTGTACATGATCCGCGCCGGGGCCTTCAAGGATGTTGACACGGTGCTGAGCTGGCACCCCAGCGACACCAATGGCGCCGACCTCAGGAGCAGCCTGGCCATTATGTCCGCCAAGTTCAAGTTCTACGGCAAAGCCTCCCACGCCGGCATCGCCAACGAAGTGGGCCGCTCCGCCCTCGATGGCCTGATGCTCACCGCGAACGCCATCGAGTATCTCCGCGAGCATGTGCCGGATTTCACGCGAATGCACTATATCGTGACGAAAGGCGGCTCCGCTCCCAACATCATTCCGGACTATGCCGAACTCTACCTTTACGCCCGCAACCCCAGTATGCCCGTCCTCGACAAAATCTGGGATCGCATTTTGAAATGTGCCCAAGGCGGCGCTCTGGCCAGCGAAACCCGCGTCGAAGTGGACTTCATCGATAGCGCCTACAACGTGCTGCCCAACGACGCGCTGGCGGCCTTGGTGGACAAGAACCTGCGTCTGGTGGGCGGCGTCACCTACACGGCGGAAGAAGCGGCCTTCGCCGAAACCATCCGCAAGACACTGCCCAGCGTTACCAAACCGATCGGCAGCCAGGAGCGCATCGTCGCCCCTACCGAGGGTTTCGGCACGGCATCCACCGATGCCGGCGACGTTAGTTGGACGGTGCCCATGGCTCAGCTCGGGACGGCCACCTTCGTGCCCGGCGTCCCCGCGCATAGCTGGCAATCGGCCGCCTGCTCCGGCATGAGTATCGGCCGCAAAGGCATGGTGGTGGCGGCCAAGAGCCTGGTGCTTACCGCGGTGGACCTCTTTACTGACCCGGGCCAAGTCGCCGCCGCCAAAGCCAGTTTCGAGAAGCGCCGCGCCGGCTTCGAGTATCGTTCCCGCGTCCCTGCCGACCATAAGCCGCCACTTACTTATCGCGATACGAAGTAGAATCGGTTTCGGATGAAAGATCTTCCCACACCTGCGGACACTGCTGAATCCTGGTTGGAGGAGGTGGCGGAGAGCGCTTCTTTCCGCAGGGCACCCGTGCTGCGGGACTTACTCCTTTACCTCTGGCGCCATCGAACGGGCGCGGTTTCCGAATATGCTATCGGGACTGAGGTGTTGGGCCGCAAGGCCGAGTTTGACCCGAAGACCGATTCAGCGGTTCGGGTGCATATCTCGCGCCTGCGGACCCGCCTGAAGGAATACTACGAGTCGCCGGCTGGGGCGGCCTGCGCGATGCGCATCCACCTTCCGCCTGGGGAGTACCGGCTGGATCTGCAAGCCGCCCCGGTGTCCACTCCCACCCACAAGGCCTCCGCATTCGGCCCGTGGCAACTGGCCTTCGCCGTAGCCTGCCTGGCTGGGCTGGGCCTGGCCATGGACAACTACCGCCTGCGGACCGGGGCTCCCGCCATCCCCGCCATTGACGCCTTCTGGCAGCCGATCGTCAAGAAGGGCCGTCCCATTTCGATCATTGTCCCGGCGCCCCTGTTCTTCCGTTGGGAGAAGGACGCCGTCGTGGTGAGGGACTTTCGGGTGAACCGGCCAGAGGACTTGGCCGAGTCACCCTCTCTAACCGAAATGTTCCGGCAACGGGGCCCGGCCGTGGTCAGCCACCTCTACACGATTGCCTCCGATACGGTCGCCGCATCGGCCGTGTCGCGCTACCTCGAAGACCGGGGCGTGCCGGCGCGCATCGTCGACACGCCTGCCGCGACGCTCGACCTGATGGACTCGCAAGACGCGATCGTCTTTCTGGGGCCAGGCTCCAGCTACCAGGTGATGAACGTGATGGACCGCCTCGGCTTTGCTTTCGACCGCAGTTCGGCCGGCACGTACACCGGCTGGGTGGACGCGCAAACTAAGACCACCTACCCGATCACCGCCCACTCTCCCACCCGGACTACCGGTCACGGGGTGATCGCGCTGCTGCCCGGGAAGTCGCGGAATACCCACATCTTAGTGGTGGCGTCGTCCTTTAACCCGGCGCTGGCCTCTGTTCTCACTAGCGGCACCGAGCTCGGCTTGCTGGATGAGTTTTTAAAGCAGAAGAAGACGGGGAAATTCTTCGAGTCCATGATCCGCTACGAAATCAGTTCCGACCGGGTGTTGGATGCGCGGCCCGTAGCGGCCAAGCCGGTAAAGCATTGATTTTTTTTCGTTACATCTGTGCTACAAAGCGTTAATGAACCTCCTTCGACTTCCCTTGGCCACAGCCGTTGTGAGTTAATCATTGGCAGTGAAACGTCTACTGCTCTTCCTGGTAGCCCTGCCCCTCGCGGCCGAGGACAATCTGATCGATAAGTTCATTGAGGCCAAAGCCAACGACCATCGGGTGCCTCTGGCCGCCGTCGCCGGGGATAGCGAATTCCTCCGGCGAGTGTCGCTCGACCTGACCGGCCGGTTGCCGGATCCCCAAGCCGCCAAGGCTTTCCTGGTTGACAAAGATCCACAAAAGCGGAAGCAACTGATCGACTCGCTGTTTCCGCCCCTGCCCATAACGGGCATGCGCTCGATCAAAGACGCCCCGTTCCTGGACCGTTGGACTTACTTCTTCAATGACCTTTTCCGCAACGGCCAACTGCTCGAAGAGGGCATCAATACCCAGTACGACTATATCTACAAGGTGCTGACGCTGAATCTGCCTTACGACGAGTTCGTGCGCGACCTGATCACCGCGACGGCGGTGTCGACGTGGACTGACGGGCCCGCCAACTTCATCGCCCGCAGCCACGTCTTCGAAGGCGATGGATATCAGATGAACCACGAGGACACGGCCGATGAGATCGCCATCAACACCACCAAGCTATTTCTCGGGGTGAACGTCGAATGCATCTCCTGCCACGATGGGGCGAATCATCTCGAGAAGGTGAATCTGTGGCTAAGCGAACGCAAGCGGGCCGAACTGTTCCGCCAGGCCAGCTTTTTCGGCCAGACCTTTATCTCGCCCGTCTTCGGACGCACGCCGCAGTTTCTGGTGAAGGACACGGCGAAGGGCTATCGCCTGAACACCCGCAGTTCGCTGCGGCCGCCGCGGAGCCCGAAGGCGGATGTGACCCCGACCTTCATCCTGAGCGGCGAACGCATCGCGGCCGGTGAGAAGCCTCGTGAGGCCTACGCCCGCATCCTCACCAGCCACCCGCAGTTTGCCCGGGCCACGGTGAATCTGTTCTGGGCGGAACTGATGGGCCAAGGCATCGTAGAGAGCCCCTTCGATTTTGACCTGGCCCGGCAGGATCCTCAGCATCCGCCGCCGGCACCGTGGACGATTCAGCCTTCGCATCCCGAGTTACTGGACACCTTGGCCGAGGACTTTCGCTCGCACGGCTACGACCTGAGGCGGCTCATCCGGCAGATCGTATCTTCCCGTGCCTATAGTCGTGCCATTGAAGCGCCGCCCGGTTGGAAATCGACACAAGAGAGTTACTTCACCCGCCGGATCGCGCGTCGTCTATCGGCGGAGCAAACCTTCGATTCGATGGCCCAACTTACCGGCGTGCCCGCTTCGTTTAAAGTGACTTACTCCGATAAGAAGGCGCTCTCGGTGATGCAAACGAGGTCGCCCCAGGATGTCGACAAGAGCGACCCCGCTTTGTATCGCGCGCTGCAAGCCTTCGGCCAGTGCGATCGTTACGCGATTGAGGCCGATCGCAAGCCATCCATGGTGCAGGCGGCGATTCTGATGAACGACCAATTAATTCGCGAACGGTTGACGATTCAGAAAGGCAGCCGGCTGGAGAAGTTATTGCGGGCCGAAACGCCGGCTTCCAACGAGGCAATCGTCGAGGATTTGTATCTGGCTGCCTTGTCCCGTCCGCCATCGGCGAAAGAGAAGGGCCTGGGCGTCGACCTGATCCGGGAGCACCGCGAGCAGGGCGCCGAAGACTTACTGTGGGTGCTGGTGAACCGATTGGATTTCCTCTTTTACTAATATGAGACTTACTCGACGTCATTTAACCAGCCTCGGCGCCCTCTCGTTGGCAGGATACGACTTAGCCGAGGTGCTTCGCCCGTGGAATGTGCACGCGCAAGCGAACGTAACGCCGCGCGGCTCGGCCGATACCGTCATCTTCCTGAATCTGCAAGGCGGGCCTTCGCAGATGGACATGTTCGACGTGAAGCAAGGTGCATGGGCGCCCGAGAATCGCGATGTGCGGGCCACTTCGTTTGGCTATGACTATCCGCACGGGCTGTTGCCGAAGTTGGCAACGCACTTGGCCGACTTCGCCGTGGTGCGGTCGGCACAGGCTTGGGAAACGGTGCATTCGCGCGGGCAATATTACTTACAAACCGGTCACGCGGTAAGTGCGGCGCGGGTGAAGGAGAGCCCTTCAATCGGCTCTGTAATTGCGCATGAGTTTGCTGGCCGGGGCAAGAGTACCGACTTTCTGCCGCCGTTTGTGTCAATGAATTATGAGCCCACGACGATGTACGGTCCCCTGCAGGGCGAAGGCTGTCTGCCTGCCGATTGCGCGCCGCTGACGCTCGATCTGAATCTTCGCAATCTCCCCTTCTTTGTGGCCGAGAAGGACCGGGCGCGCCTGCTGCGACGCTGGGAGATGTTACAAACGATGGACGCGAGCCGCCTGGCCCTCAACGACGCTTCGCCCGTGGGCATGCGCCGCTTCGACAGCTTCTCGCGAGCGGTCTTCAAGATGATGAACACCCCGGCCATGTCGAGCGTGCTGAAGATGACCGAGGAGGAGCGCAAGACCTACGGCGGTACACCGTTCGGCGACGCCTGCCTGATCGCGCGCAACATGGTGGCGGCCCAGGCCGGGGCACGCTTTCTCTTAGTAACTCAGCCGGGCTGGGATCATCACAGCAATATCTACGGGAACAAAGGCCAAGGCGGACTCTACAAGACCTGCCAGACGCTGGATGCGGCCTTCGCGGCGCTGATGACAGACTTAAAGCGCCTCAAGTTACTCGAGCGCACCTTAGTCATCTGCATGGGCGAATTCGGCCGCACGCCGGGTGACTTATCGCCGGTGGCCGGCCGCGAACACTATGCCGACACCATGTTTGCGGTCTTCGCGGGCGCGGGAGTGAAGGGGGGCCGGGCCATGGGAGCCACGGACGAACAGGGCGCAAAAATAACTGACTTCGGCTGGAGCGCGAAACGCCCGGTCTACACCGAGGATATCTGCGCCACCATTTACTCGGCCTTGGGCATCGACTGGACGAAGCGCATCACCAAGACCCCCTCCGGTCGCGACTTCCTGTATGTGGATCCTGCGGCAGGGACTAAGGTCGTCAACTTCCGCGAAGTAACGGATTTATTTGTCTAACCCATGTGGTAAGTGAGGCAAGTTCTCGAGTTTGTTCCGCACCAGTCGGAGAAATGATATGATCCGGAACTCGGTCAGGGTTTTGAAGTTAAGGATAAGGAGTCTCAGCCATGAAGCTGGTTCAGTTGTTTTCGGTGGCGATCTTGTTCGCGGCTACCCTATTGGCGCAAACCGCGCAAATCACGGGCCGGGTCACCGACGGCGGAGGTGCGATTGTGGTGGGGGCCAAGGTGGCCGTCACGAATACCGAGACTGGCGTTCGGCGGGACATCGTGACGAATCAGGAAGGTTACTACACGGCGCCGTTGCTCGCGCGCGGCACTTACCGCGTGCAAGCGCAGCAGGCCGGGTTTAAGGAGAGTGTCCGCACGGGCCTGACGCTCGACGAAGGCCAGATCCTGCGGCTCGACTTTGCGATGGAGGTCGGTCAGGTGAGCGAGAGGATCGAGGTGTCGGGGGCGGCGCCCTTGCTCGAAACCGAAGGAGCCACTTTCAGTACCGTGGTGCCTAACCAGAAGATTCTAGATATGCCGACCATTGGCCGCAATCCTCTGCAATTCGCATTGCTGGTGCCGGGGGTGCGCGCGGTGGGCTCCTTTGGGGACTTGCCGGTGTCGGCTTTTGGCGGTGGCCGGGCGTCGATCGCCGGTGGTGCCGCGGGCGTAAATAACTATATGGTGGATGGCATTGCTTCCGAAAACTTTACCTCCGGCAGCTTACAAACGCCCTTGTCGGTTGACGCTACCGAAGAGTTTCGGCTGATTGTCCGTAACCCCGCGGCCGAGTTTGGCCGCACGGGTGGCGGTGTGATTAACCTGATCAGCAAAGCCGGCACGAATGCTTTTCATGGCAGTTTGTACGAGTTCAACCGCAACAAGGTGCTACGCGCCAACGACTTCTTCAGTAACCGCATCGGCCGTCCGCGCCAGCCGTTTAACTTCAATCAATACGGCGCCACGATCGGTGGACCGATTAAGAAGGACAAAACCTTCTTCTTCTTCAACTGGGAACAGTTCAAGCAACGTACTCTCGCCACCACCATTCGATCGGTGCCGACGGCGCTGCAACGCACCGGTGACTTCAGCCAGACACTCACCACCGCGGGCGCGCCGGTGCAGATTTACGATCCGCTGAGCACGCGCACCGATCCGGCCAATCCGGCGAACCGGATTCGCGATCAGTTCCCGGGCAATCGCATTCCGGCGAACCGGCTGTCGCCGGTCGCCCAGGCGGTGAACGCTTTCTACCCCGGGGCGAACCAGGCCGGCGCGCTGAATACGAATGCGAATAACTTCTTTGGCTTGGGTTCTTCGCCGATTAACAAAGAGATCTATGGCTTACGGCTCGATCATTACCTCACTCCGACGCGCCGCATCGCGGGACGCTATACGTGGGACAAAACCCTGCAGGGCGTTCCGAACTTTTATGCGAATGTCGCCGAGATCCAATCCTCTGACTTGCCGCTGCAACGCCATAGCGCCTTCGTCAGTTTTTCCGATGCCTTACGGCCCAACTTACTGGTCGACGTGCGGGGAGGATTGAATTTTTACAACCCGAAACGAGAGACGCGCAGCAACGGCTTCGACGTCACGAAGTTGGCCTTACCGGCCCGGCTGAACGGCCTAATGCAGGTGCAAAGTTTCCCGCGCTTCGACATGGCCGACATGACTTCCGTCGGCGCCGACCAGGGCGATACTCTGGTGCAATCGAATAAGGCGTTTAGTTATACCGGATCGCTCACCTGGATTCATGGCGCGCACACGATGAAGTTCGGCAGCGACAATCGGGTATACCAGTTGAACAACACGCAAGGCGCGGCCGGGTCATCGTTCAACTTCAATCGCGCCTTCACGCAAGGCTCGAACCCGAATACCGCCGGAGCGGCGTCGGGCTTCGGGTTCGCTTCCTTCATGCTGGGCACGCCCGCCGGAGGTACGGTAGGCTTTGGTGCCCCGGTCACCGAGACGGTGAAGAATTTTGGGCTCTATGCGCAGGACGACTGGAAAATAACTCCGAAACTGACGGTGAATCTGGGTCTGCGGTGGGAGTATGAGGGTGGAATCACCGATCGTTTCGGCGCCATCAGTAACTTCGATCCGTTCGTGAAAAGTACGATCAATGGCTTGAACCTGACCGGCGGGCTGGCCTTCCCGGGAGTCGGCGGGCTTTCGCGTGGCCATCGCGACGCAGAATATACGAACTTCCAGCCGCGCCTGGGCTTTGCGTGGCAAGTAATTCCTCGCACGGTCATTCGCGGCGGCTACAGTATCACTTACTTACCCACTTCCGGCATCTATGTCGGCTTGGACCGGGCCGGGTTCTCGCTGAATACCCCGTTCGTTTCTTCGATTGACGGTGGATTCACACCCAATGAGACTCTCGCCAATCCATTTCCCAATGGCAAACTCGCTCCGATCGGTAGTAGCCAGGGCGCGTTGAGCTTGTTAGGCCAAGGAATTGCTGGCAATCTGCGAAACATCAGTCGCGGATATGCCCAGCAGTGGGGCCTTTCGTTGCAGCATGAGTTCAGTGGGCGTTGGCTGGTGGAGGCCGGTTACATGGGTAACCGCGGAGTCCGTCTGCCTGGCAGCCGCGCCTTCGACTATCTTCCGCAGCAATTTCGGGCCCTGGGGACGCAGCTTCAGCAACTGGTTGATAACCCATTCTTCGGCACGGTCGCACCGAATCTGGCCCTCGGTCAGCGGCAAGTAACTCGTGCCACATTGCTCGACACTTATCCGCAGTTCGCCGGCGCGAGCGGTTACGCGACTCTGGCGGATTCGATTTACCATGCGGCGACGTTGCGGGTGGAGAAGCGATTCTCGCAGGGGCTGAGCCTGTTACTGGCTTACACCTTCTCCAAGTTGATCGACAATAACCTGGGTGGCGGCGGCAATGCATTTTCCGAAAGCGGCGACAACGGCGTGCGCAATTGGGATAACATCGCTGCCGAGCGGTCGGTTTCGTCGAACGACTTACCGCAGCGCCTGGTGCTCACCACCAGTTACGAACTACCCTTCGGAAAGCGCGGGCCCGCGGTGGTAAAAGGGCTGATCGGCGGCTGGCAGGTGAATGCGATCGCCAGCTTCCAGAGCGGCAATGTCATCTCCGTCACCCAGAACGGCACGGCCTTCGGCAGTAGCAAGCCCAACGCCATCGGCGACCCGTCGCTGAGCGAACCCAGTATTGACCGTTGGCTGAATCGAGCGGCCTTCGCCAACTCGCCAGCGTTTACGTTTGGCAACGTCGGCCGTAATTTGCCCCGCACGAGGAGCGATGGCCACAATAACCTCGACTTCTCGCTGCTCAAGAGCTTCACCTTCCGGGAACGCTGGAAGTTCCAGTTCCGCGCGGAGGCGTTCAACCTGACGAACACGCCTACGTTCGGCAATCCCGGCGCCAACATTGACGCCGGTGATTTCGGCACGGTAACCGGCTTTGCCGCCAACAGCCGCGCCCGCGAATTGCAGTTAGCGTTGAAGCTATATTTTTAGGATGCGTCTTCTTGCTTTGTTCCTGGCGTTCTTGACGCCGGCCTTCGCCGTCGACCTGGTCGTTTATGGCGGTAGCGCGGCCGGCGTGATGGCGGCGGTGCAGGCCCGGCGCATGGGCTTGAGTGTGGCGCTGGTGGCGGCAGAGAAGCATCTCGGCGGCATTGCGGTGGATGGCTTGGGTAGTAACGACATCGATAACCATTGGTTTCGTAACTCCGACGCGGTGGGCGGGTTGGCGGCCGAGTATTATTTACGCTTAGGCGCTAAGTATGGGCAGTCGCAGCCGGTGTACCGATACGAGTCGCATGTGGCGGAGGCCGTTTTCGGGGACTTACTCCGAGAGGCCGGAGTTACCGTGTACCGCGGACGACGGTTGCGCGAGCCGCTGGTTTCTGCCGTGGAATGGCGGGATCGGGCGATTCGGGCGATCGTTACCGAATCGGGCCAGCGCTTCGAAGGCCGGGTGTTTCTGGATGCCACGCTCGAGGGCGACTTACTCGCGGCGGCGCGTGTGCAGACGACGGTGGGGCGCGAAGCGAATGCCACTTACCAGGAGACGAAGAACGGGATCCGCGCCGAAACGACCCACGCCCAATTCTCCGTTCGCGTAGATCCATACCGTCTCCCGGGCGACCCGAAGAGTGGCCTCATTGCGACCATTCAGGACGAACTCTTCGGCACGCCGGGCGCGGGCGATAGTAACATTCAAGCCTTTTGTTTTCGGCTGTGCCTAACGAAGGACCCAGCCAATCGCCTGCAAATTTCGAAGCCCGCGAATTTCGATCGCGCGCAGTACGAAATCTATTTCCGTTATGTGAAAGCCGGCGGTAAGTTATGGACGCCGCTGGCGCGGTTGCCCCATGGCAAGACCGACCTGGGCAGTTGGCACGACCTTTCGGCCAACCTCTATGGCATGAATCGCGAGTGGCCCAATGGCACTTACAAAACCCGCGAACGCATCTTTGAGCAGCACCGGGACTTTACGCAAGGGTTGCTCTGGTTACTGGCGAACGATCCGGCGATACCTGCCGAAACCCGCGCGGCCTGGAAAGATTGGGGCTTGCCCAATGACGAATTCACCGACCATGGCGGGTGGCCGCGTCAGCTTTACGTGCGCGATGGCCGGCGCATGGTTTCGGACTACGTGATTACAGAGCACCACACCCGTCGTATCAACCCGACGCCAGTCGCCGATCCGGTGGCGGTCGCTTACTGGCCCACCGATACGCATAGCGTCCGCCGTATTGTAAAGAACGGCGCAGCTTACAACGAGGGTTTTGTCTTCGACGATAGCCAATGGGGCCCTTTCGGCATTTCCTACCGGGCCCTGGTGCCGCGACGCAGCGAAGCAACCAACTTACTTACGGCCACCTGTCCGTCCTCCTCGCATGTCGCTTACGGGGCGATTCGTTTGGAGCAGACATTCATGTCGTTGGGCCAAGCTGCCGGAACCGCGGCGGCCCTCGCCATAGCGGGCAAAGTGGCGGTTCAGGACGTGAACTATGCTGCCCTGCGCGACCGCCTACTGCGCGACGGGCAAGTCATGTCGGTCTCTTCCGTGGCGACCTTAAGCGCCAGGTAGAAAGCTGTTTCGTGGTAATTCGGTGGCCGTGTTACGATGGCATTTCCCATGCCCCGTAAAGTGGCCGCTCCCGCCAAAGATGATGTAACCGTAAAATTGATCGCCGTATTCAAGCAATTGATTTCGGAAGGCACAATGACGCCCGGAGGGCGCTTGCCTTCGGAGCGCGAACTTGCCACTAGCTTCGGCGTCAGCCGCAGTTCGCTACGCCAAGCCCTCAAGGTGCTGGAAATTATGGGCGTCATCAACCAGCATGTGGGCGATGGCACTTACTTGAATTCGAGTGCCAAGGCGATCTTGAGCGAGCCAATGCAGTTTCTGATTCTACTGGACGGCATCTCCGTGCAAGAGCTGATGGAAGCCCGGCTGATTGTGGAGCCAGAGTTAGCCGCGCAAGCCGCTGAACGCGCCACCGACGAGGACCTCGCCGCCATCCGGGCCGAGGTGGAGGCGATGGAACAGCCGGGTCTCGAGATCGAAGCGCTCGTGGGGCACGACCTGCGCTTTCACCAGGCGATCTTTGACGCGGCGAAGAATCGCGTCTGTGGGTTGATGTTTGCCGTGGTGCACCAATCCTTGCGCAACCTGATCACGATGACGTCGCAGATGGTAGATGCCGAACACACACTAGCGCTGCATCGCCGCATTTTGAGCGCGATCCGCAAACGCGACCCTGAGGAGGCGCGCCGCCGGATGAGCGAGCACCTACTCGATGCGCGCGTTCTGATCACGAAAGCCACGGGCCGGATGGACCAGGCGAGCATTCAGGAGCGCATCAGTGAGTATCCGAAGGTGAAAACGCGTGCGCCCCGCCGCAGGTAATCCGTCTCGATTGAAGAGGATACATCTATCTGTAACGAATGGTAAAGGCGCAGGCCTCCCATACCTGACTAAACTAAAGTCATGGGTGCAACGTCCGGAACTAACCTGACTCCTGAACGGCAGAGACTAAGTACGCATCAGAAGGCGCTTAGTGTCAACCTGGATCCGCTGCGATACGGGACTTTTGCGGAGATTGGCGCGGGCCAGGAAGTGGCGCGTTGGTTCTTTAAGGTGGGTGCGGCGGCCGGCACCATCTCGAAGTCGATCTCCGCTTACGACATGACGGTGAGCGACGCGATTTACGGGAAGTGCAAACGCTACGTATCGCGCGAGCGCCTGGAGCGGATGCTCGACTACGAACACAGCCTGAACGTGGAGCGGCTCGGTGTTTCGCGAGGCGACGCGACCGCTTTCTTCACCTTTGCCGACACGGTTTCGGCCATGAATTTCAAGGGCACCAACGAGTGCCATGGCTGGATGGGCGTGAAGTATCAGGCCTTCCCCGGCGACGCCGACAACACGATCATCGTGCACATGCGGATGCTGGACAAAGAGAATCCGCTGCAGCAGGAAGCACTCGGCATTCTGGGCGTAAACCTGCTGTACGCCGCGTTTTTCCTGCATCACACGCCGGACGTGATGATTGAGTCGTTGCTGGATAACTTGACGACGGACCGCATTGAAATCGACATGATCGATTTCTCGGGCATCGAGTTCCGGCGCGTCGACAACCGCGTGATGAGCCTGAAGCTGGTGCAACTGGGCTTGAGTGGCGCGGCGATGTTTGGGCCCGACGGGGCAGTTCTGTTGGCGGCCGAGGTCCTGCGAAAGAAGCCGATTTTGGTGGAGCGCGGCAGCTTCCGGCCGGTAACCAAAGTGAACATCGACATGATCGAGAGCGCGCATGCGCAGTTCGCGCAAGAACCCGAGGTGGAGGGCAAAGAAGTGGTGGAACTGATGGAGATCACCATGCGCAACCTGCTCTCGGATGGCAACATCGACCTGCGCGACTTTCTGGCGCGCGCCGATCTGCTCTCCACGGCCGGCAAGACGGTGCTGATCTCCGATTATTTTGAATACTACCGGTTGGCGGCTTACTTGGGCCGCTACACCAACGAGCCGATCGCGGTGACGATGGGCGCGCAAAGCCTGCGGGATCTGTTTACCGAGCAGTACTACCAGGGCCTGGAAGGCGGGATTTTGGAAGCCTTCGGGCGCCTCTTTACGCGCGACCTGCGGGTTTACGTCTATCCGCTGCTCGAGCCTTCGGGCGAACTGACGACCGCTGAGAATATCGAAATGCCTGAGGAGTTGCGCAACCTTTACCGCCACCTGATGGAGCGCGGCCGCGTGCGGTCACTGACGAATTTCCACCGCGACTTCCTGCATATCTTCTCGCGCGATGTGCTGCGGCGGATTAAGGATCAGGACGACAATTGGGAGGCGATGGTGCCGCCGGCGATTGCCGAAGTGATCAAGAAGCGGCGCTTCTTTGGGTGGCGCGAAAAGGTTTAGGTTTCGTCGGGGCGATTGCGCATGAAGTCGGCCGTATGCCGAAAGAAGGGTTCCAGGATTTGGCGTGCTTCTGCTGGCAATTGCGTTTCGTCAAGCGCGGCGGTCATGAGTGCCATCCAACGGTCACGGGCGCGGGAATCAATGACGAAGGGCGCGTGGCGCATGCGGAGGCGGGGATGGCCGCGCTTTTCGACGTAGCGCATGGGTCCGCCGAAGCGGCCAATCAGGAAGTCGCGCAGGCGTTCTTCGGCGCCGGCGAGGTCATCGTGCGGATACATCGGGCCCAGGATATCATCGGCGGGCACGCGGCGATAGAAGGCGGCAATGAGGCGCGTGAATCCTTCTTCGCCGATGGCGGCGTATAGTTGGTCTTCGGTCATTTAGGCGAGTAAGTCAGAGTAAGTGGCCGCATCGAAGCCGACAATGAGCGTCTTGCCGCGGCGCACGGTGGGCGCGCGCAGATTGCCGGTGGGCCCCAGCATCAGGCTGAGCAACGTGGCATCGTTGGGCTTCTCTTTTTTGAGGTCGACGTGGACGATCTTCTTTCCTTTGGCCACGTAGAGCTGGTCAGCGGCGCGGGCCAAAACCAAGGCTTCGGGGCCGGCGAGCACTTTCTTTTTCGCGTCCACCTGTTCGGCGGTCGCAATCTGGTGAGACGCAAGAAACTCCTGCGTTTTGCCGCAGCTGGTTCAACCGTTGCGGTGGTAACTCCAATCGATTTTGGCCATAGTTTGATTTTAGACTTTCGCCTGGGCCTTCTGCCAACCAGCGTCGAGAGTGGCGCGGAGCTTAGCCTTCAGTCCGTCGTGCTGCGACAGCCGGGCCAGGTTGGTGAACTCGCGCGGATCGGCCGCAAGGTCATAGAGTTCTTCGTCCGGATACGGCCCTTCCCAGCGGATATATCGGTGGGTTTGGGTGCGCACGGCGCGACCGGCGATGCCCTCTTTGGGCGACTCCATCTGGGTGAAGACGGCGGATTTCCAGGGCCGGTCAGGCCGCTTCAGTAGAGGCACGAAGCTTTGGCCTTCGAAGCCCGGCGGGGGCGTAATGCCGCCGAGTTCGGCTAAAGTCGGGTAGAGGTCGACGAGTTCGACTAGGCCACGGCTGACTTGGCATTGGCGCATGCCGGGCGCGCTGACGATCAGCGGCACGCGGGAGGACTCTTCAAACAAACTGCGCTTTTGCCAGCGATGATGTTCGCCTAGGTGCCAGCCGTGGTCGCTCCAAAAAACGACGATGGTGCGTTCGGTGAGCTTGGCCTTATCGAGCGCGGCGAGCACTTCGCCGACGAGCGAGTCCATGTAGGAGATGGAGGCGTAGTAACCGCGCAGGGCCTCGCGCTTGTCGGCGTCGTTCATGCCCATGTCGTTGGCGCGGGTGTTGATGACGATTTCGCTGGCTTTGGGGATGTCATCGCGGTCGCCGGGCGGGTTGGTGACGGGGGTGATTTGGCTTAAGGGATAAAGGTCAAAGAAGCGGGCCGGGGCGACCAGCGGCACGTGGGGCCGGACGAAGCCGAGGCCCATGAAGAAGGGCGTTTGTTGATTTTTCCCGATGAACTCGATGGCGCGGTCGGCGCCGACGCGGTCGGCTTGGTGTTGGCCGTCGCCTGTGAAGCTGACCCACTCGAAGTTATTGCCGTTGCCGGCTTTGGGTGTGACATTGCGGCGTTCGCCCTCGATGTTGTGTTCGCGGCCGGGCGGGGAGTCGGCTTCGTCCCAGGAGGGCGGGTCGTCGAAGAGGTTCTTGCCGACGCCGGCGGGGACGTCCATGTGATACATCTTGCCGATGCGGATGGCGCGGCGGCCCGCTTGGCGAAACATCTGCGGCAGGGTGATGACGTCGGGCAGGCGGCGTTCGCGGACGGCGATGGAGTTGTCGTTGATGCCGGTGGAGTCGGGCCGGCGTCCGCTCAAGAGTGAGGTTCGGCTGGGTCCGCAGAGGGGGAAGTTACAGTAGGCGTGTTCGAAGCGCGTGCCGCGGGTGGCGAGGCGGTCGAGATGGGGCGATTTGACGAGGGGGTGCCCGTAACAGCCGAGCGACGTGTTGAGGTCGTCGGAAGCGATGAAGAGGACGTTGGTCTTTTGGAAGGCCCGCGCAGGGGCGGCGGCGGCCAGAGCGGCGGTGAAGGTGCGGCGGGTGAGCATGCGGGGATGAGTGTATCAGGCGGAGCGGGCTTTGGGCGGCGGTGGGGTTCTTTCGGGCTGCCGCTTTTCGGGTTGGGGCTTATCGGGCTGCGGTAGCGGGAGGGCGTGGCAGGGGACGGGGGTGATGCGGTCCGGCCCGAGGATTTTGGTGACGAGGGCGAGGTCTTGTTTGTGGGCGGCGTCGAGGGG
>JBBQQS010000019.1:0-21598 GCA_038215525.1 Bryobacterales bacterium | reverse complement strand
ACCTTCGATCAGTTCGTGGCCGAAGTCAGGGAGGGCATTAGCGAAGTGCTCTTCATGCCGCAGTACAATCACGGACACACCTACCGCATCCTGGGCAACATCGCCGACGTGCTGTCTGAGGATCCCGGCCATGCCCTCGGCTGGCGCACTTGGAGCGACCGCGTGTTCTACCAGAATCCGGAGGGCGTCGTGAGTTCTCTGAAAGAGCTCTGGGGGAACGACGAGCCCTTGGTGATCCGCGCCTTCACCCGCAGCGTGGCTTTGATGCGCAACAAACAGATCGACCGAATGGTGAAGCGCGTCTGGGGTACTACCGAAGCCGCCTAGCCTGCCGCGCCAAGGGCGGGGCACAACCGTCTGGATTACACTACGGGTACCATGTTGAAGTTCATCGTAGTGACCGTGGCCGCGATCGTGTCCGTCTCCTGTGTCGCGCCCGTCAACCGCTCCACTGCGACGATTGTTCCGACCGCGGCACCCACTGCCGATGCATTGCTTGCCCTGGAAAAACGGGCGAACGAAGCTTACATCAAAGGTGAAGCCAAATTTTTTGGGGACTTTTTGAGTGACAAGGTGGTGATGACGAGCGGCGGCCACCGGATGAGCAAGGCCGATTTCGTCAAGATGGTGAGTGAAATCAAGTGCGAAATAAAGGAAGGCTGGTCGCTCGCCGAACCGGAAATACAAAAGCTCAACGATGACGCCTACATCCTCAGCTATAGGTCGACCATGGATGGTACCTGCATCCACAACGGCAAGACCGAAAAACAGCCCAGCCCCGTTCGCGCGTCGACTCTTTGGGTCAGAAACGGTGAAACATGGCAGGCCGCCTTTCATGGCGAGAACCGGATCGTCGCACCGAAAGATCTGTCGTCAACCGGCAAAATGCCCCAGCAGGACCCGGCCGCCACTTTGGCCGACCCGGCCACCGACGCCTTGATGGCGGCGGAAAAATCCATCTGGGAAGTATGGAAGGCCAAGGACGGCAAGAAGATTGCAAACCTGACGGCCAACGAAATTACCTTCGTCAATATTTTTGGCACGTATTTCGCGAACAAGGCTGAAGCGATCAAGGACTGGACCGGAGCTACCTGCGACGTTAAGAGCTTTTCTCTCACGAATGGTATCGGGACCTTCGTTACGCCCACCCTCGGGATCCTCACGTTCACGGGCTCGATTGAGGGGGACTGCGGCGGGCAGAAACCGCCACCCGTTTACGGCACCACAGTGTACGTCAAGGATGGCGGCGTTTGGAAATGGGCGTTCGGCTTCAATTCGCCCGACTAAAGGCCTACGTCTTCGCCGCCGGACGCCGCAGGACGTCGAATCGCTCCACCCACGTGTCGCCCGTTCGCCGCATGTGCGCCGCGATCAGCCGATCGAAGCGGGCTCGCTGCTTGGCGTGGTCCGCACTCGCCGCTAGATTGTTCAGTTCGAACGGATCGCGCTCGAGGTCGTACAGCACCCAGGGCTTGTCCTCGAAACGCGCATACTTCCAACGGCGCGTCCGGATGCCGCGCCAAGGGCCATGCTCGTTGGACTCGGTCTTGGTGTAGCTCACCAGCACCGCATGGTCTGGTAGCGCTTTGCGCCCCAGGGGTTTCCCTAACAGGTGCGGCGCATAGTTAAAGCCCTGCGCCCGGGGAAGGGAGGGGAGGCCGGCCAAGCCCAGCAAGGTGGGCGCGACGTCGACATGCGAGAACGGCACGTGGCTTACGCCGGGTGCGATCCGGCCCGGCCAGGAAATGATTCCCGGAATGCGCACGCTCTCTTCCCAAGGCTTCCGCTTCAGCAGCACGCCTTGAGACCCTAGCATGTCCCCGTGGTCGGACAGGAACACGACGATGGTGTTCGGCGGCACCTTGGCCAGCACCCGGCCGATTTGCTGGTCCAGGCAGTCGATTGCCGAATAGTAGCCCGCGATGTCCTGCCGGCTGCCATTGCGTGGCACGGCCACCCAGTTCTTGCGCAACTCGATCTTGGCTGCGTCGTGCGCTTTTTCGAAGCCAGGCGGCAGCAGATAGGGGTCGTGCGGCGTGGGGTACCACAGGTGCAGACACCAGGGCTTTTCCTGCTTCTGCGCGGTCCCCAGGAATTCGAGCGCCAGGTCGGTCCAGCCGATCGAGTCGTAGCCCGGAATGGGAATCGGCGTGGGTTCGTTCCGGAAGTACGTTTGCTTCGTGTAGGCGTGGCTGCAGATGTTTCCGGCCCACCATTCGAAGCCCAGCCGCGGCGCGCCTGGGGGGACGAAGCCCGGCATCCGCGGGCCGCCGTGGAGGTGCCACTTGCCGATGAAGCCCGTAAAGTAGCCCGCGGCGGCCAAGGCTTTGGCCAGGGTGGGCTGCGTGGGGTCAAAGGTGAGATCGTTGGCGGCCATGCCTCCGGGCTCGCCTGAGGCCACGGAGTGCGGATAGCGGCCGGTCAACAGGGACGCCCGCGCCGGCGTGCAGACCGGGCAATTGGCCACGGCCTCTACCAAATGCATCCCCTGGCTCGCCAGCCGGTCCAGATTCGGGGTCTTCACCTGCGGATTGCCTGCGCAGCCGAGGTCGCTGCCGCGCCATTGGTCCGGCATGATCACCAGGATATTGGGCTTGGCAGGAGTCGTTTTGGCGAAAAGGGTCGCGAGCAGTTCGCGGCGAAGCATCCCTCCGATTGTACGACGCCAAGACTCCTAACCAGTGACAAGCTGGCCGACTGACGAGCCGCAAGCAGATCTAGCTCTATTCCCAGCTGTTCCCAGCTCTAACAGCTCTATTTCCTAAGTCGTTAAAACGATAGTACATCCCCTTGATCGGGGGCATCCACGCGCATCCCTGGGTTTCGCTGTAACCGAATGAGTCGAAGGCACTTACCTAGGAATTCATCTTTCCGCTCTCCGGCAATCGGAGTTCACGGCGCTTTTGTTGAATAGAATGAATCGCTTACGAATCCGCCTGGGGTTCCCATGCTAAACTTCTGCTGAAGCTCCCAGTGAAATAACCGGGGGGCTTCGGCCTACGGCTGCCGGGCATCGCCCGGTCCAATAGAATCAACGACTCCCGGGTTCGTTTCGTACACTTACCGCGGCCGCCACACCGCATCCGGCTTCCAAGCTGCCCGGTCCGTCGCCATGGCCACCCGGTAGCGACTTCGAGCAGTACTTCGTGGTCATCTACCTCGCCGCTCAGGTCCCAACCCGGCTTCTGGACGTCCGAAACCTGGTGGTAGTCCTTGGTGATGTATTCGGCGCGCTTCCGCAGACCATACTCGAGCGCCTGCCCCAGCCGGGCGCCGTCTCAAGCGACGGCACGCCCAGCCGGGTGAACTCAAAGTGGTCGCTGCGAAAGTAGAATTCCTGCTCCGGGAACGTATCGCCGGTCACCACGCGGCCCTGATGAACGGCGTCGGCCGTCAGGTCGTCCAAGGTGGAGTTGCCGATGCCCACAATGCTTAAGTCGCGCGTGCGGCCCCAGCCCCAGTTGCTGAAGTTCCACGGCGCGGAAGCCGGGCTTGGCGGCAGCGGTGCGTAGGGCGGGCGACGAGATAGTCGACCGACTTCTTCTCGCCCGGCGTCCCCGGAAAACGGCCGGCAAAGTCGTCGGAGGCGAGCACCCCAATGTGCTTCAAAATGCCCGCCGGCGTCATCTGCTTGGCGGCTGATTCGAGTTCCGGAAGCATTGCCCCTGGGGCGGCATTGGTGAAAAGAAAAAGGAGCAGAGATTTCATGAACGTTGATCCTCAGTGTAGACTACCCTGCATGACCCGACGCGAGCTACTGGCCGGCAGCCTGCTGCCCTTGATGGCGCAAACGAAGCGCCCGCCCAATATCATCTTCATCATGTCCGATGACCATGCCGCCCATGCCATCTCGGCCTACGGCAGTAAGATCAACCAAACGCCGAATATCGACCGGCTAGCCAAAGAGGGCGTACGCCTCGCCAATTGTTTCGTTACCAACTCGATCTGTACGCCCAGCCGCGGCGCGATTCTTACCGGACAATACAGCCATATCAACGGCGTCAAGACGCTCAACGACTCCATCGACCCGAAGACGATCCATGTCGCCCACCTACTCCGCGAGCGCGGCTATCAGACCGCCATGATCGGGAAGTGGCACTTACAAACCGATCCCCAGGGCTTCGATTATTGGCGTATTCTGCCCGGCCAAGGTTTGTATAACGACCCGGTCTTCATCGATGCCAAAGGTCGGAAGAAATACCCGGGTTACTGCACTGACCTAATCGGCGATTTCACGCTTGAGTATCTGAAGGCGCGTGACAAGAGTAAGCCCTTCTTCGTGATGTGCCATCACAAAGCGCCCCACCGCGAATGGACTCCCGCGGCGAAGTACCAGACTTGGCTCGAAGATGTTACCGTGCCCGAGCCGGATAACTTATACGAAGATACCTCCCATCGCTCCGCCGCTGCCCAGCGCGCCACTTTGCGCGTTGGCGAAGACATGACCAGGACCGACCTAAAAGTCGACAAGCCCGCCGACCTCGAAGGCAAAGCTCTGCGTAAGTGGGCCTATCAGCGCTATATCAAAGACTACTTGCGCTGTGTCCGCAGTGTCGACGACAACGTGGGCCGCGTCCTCGACTATCTGGATGCCGAAGGACTTACGGACAACACCCTCGTAATTTACACTTCCGACCAGGGTTTCTTCCTCGGCGACCACGGTTGGTTTGACAAGCGTTTCATGTACGAAGAGAGCCTTCGGATGCCGTTTCTGGCGCGCCTGCCCAAGACCATCAAGCCTGGCATCGTCAATCGCGACATGGTGCTCAATATCGACTTTGCCCCCACCTTCCTGGAATTAGCCGACGGCAAAGCACCCGAGTCCATGCAAGGCCGCAGCGCCCTGCCAGTGTTACAAGGAAAAACGCCCAAGGACTGGCGCAAGTCCATGTATTACCGCTACTGGATGCACTTAGGCGGCGGCCATACCGTAACGGCCCACTATGGCGTACGGACTGAGCGCTACAAGCTCATCTACTACTACGGCCAAGCCCTCGGATCCAAAGGCGCCGTCGACCAATCCACACCGCCCGAATGGGAGTTATTCGACTTACAAAAAGATCCCCGCGAAATGAAAAGCATCTACGGCGATCCAGCCTACGCCAAGGTCGAAAAAGAACTGAAGGCCGAGCTCGAACGCTTGCGTACGCAGTATCAAGATCTAACTTAGCGGCCCCATCCGTGCATCGCCTAGCCCACCCCGTGAGGGACGGGTCACATCTTCCAGGGGAGCGGTGCAAGGCCTTACTCGCGTAAGTCGCCGGCCATCGGGATTGAAGCCGACAAAGCCAGGTCGCGGACATTCTTCTGCACCGCAATTGAACCAAAGAGGCTCAGTAAGTAAGCCATGCCGTAAAAGCCTTTCTCGCTCAAGAGCAACTGGGCGTTCCAAAGGCCCACGGCAAGCAGCAGTAAGCACAGCAGTACTGAGATCCAGCAAAGGCCAAAGTATAAGTTGGTCACCGGCACACCTTCCAGCCGATCCCGGACGTTCTTCTGCAATGAGACGGACGCAAACAGTCCGTACATGAGAATGGTGAAGTAATAGCCCTTCTCGTTGAGTTGCATCTGCGCATTCCAAAGGCCCACATTGTAGGCCAGGACGCCCAACAGCAAGGCCAACCAAGAGGTGCCGATAAAGGCGGCGGTAGGCCGCTGGATATTCTGAGTCATGGTGATTCTCCTTTGAACCATCATGGCAATATGCATTCGTGGGGCCAGCGCGGAAGTGCTTTGTTTTGAACGAAGGTGCCTGTCGCTGGGCGAACTCTGTGTGCAGTGAATGTACAGGCGGCGTTCAGAAGATGTCGAGCGGGCCTGGATGGATTCTGCTACCCCAGCAACCAAGGGGTGAATTCGTTCTCACCGTGGACATCCGTCAGGCGTTGGTCGCGGCCTTGGTAGCGCCAGGTGAGCTTAAGGTGGTCGACGCCCATTAGCCGCAAGATCGTCGCGTTGACGTCGTGGACGGACTTGGGTTGGTCGACGGCCCTTAGTCCGAATTCGTCGGTAGCTCCTAGGGAGCGGCCGCCTTGGATGCCGGCTCCGGCCATCCACATGGAGTAGCCGTAGGGATGATGGTCGCGGCCGTTTTTGCCTTCGGCTAGCGGGGTGCGGCCGAATTCGGAGTTCCAGACGACTAAGGTGCTGTCGAGTAAGCCGCGGGCTTGTAAGTCAGTCAGTAAAGCGGCGATGGGTTGGTCGGACTTCTTGGCCATCTTTTCGTGGGAGCCGAGTAAGTCGTCGTGGGCGCTGTCCCAGTCGTCGCCGAGGTTGGTGCCGAAGAATAATTGGACGAAGCGGACGCCGCGTTCCACCATGCGGCGAGCCAAGAGGCACTTACGGCCGAAGTCAGCCGTCATGCGTTCGTCGAGGCCGTAAAGTTGGCGGGTGGCGGGGGTTTCGCTCGTTAAGTCGACGGCGCCGGGGGCTTCGCTTTGCATGCGGAAGGCGAGTTCGTAGGCTTTGATGCGGGCGTCCAGCGTTGAATCATCCTCGCGCGAAGCATAGTGGCGGCGGTTGAGGTCGTTCACTAAACCGAGGGTTTCTTTCTGCGCGTCGCCGGTGATGCCTTCGGGCGTGGCCAGGTTCAGCACCGGGTTTTGGCCGCCGCGGAACATGGTGCCCTGGTGGGTGGCGGGTAAGTAACCCGCGCCGTAGACTCCTGCGCCGGACTTCATCGCGCCATCGGACATGACGACATAGGAGGGCAGGTTCTTGTTCTCACTGCCGAGCCCATAAACGGCCCAGGAGCCGAGGCAGGGCCGGCCAGGAAACTGCGAGCCGGTGGCGGTGAGGAACATGGCCGGAGCATGGTCAAACGCGTCGCCATAGCAGGACCGGACCACGGCCAACTTATCGGCATGTTTCCCTAGATTCGGGAATAGAGAAGAAAACTGGAGGCCGCTTTTGCCGTAGTGCGGAAACTCCCAGGGCGAGCCGCGCATGAGGGCTTTGCGAAAATCAATACGGGCCGTGACTAAGCCGGCCGCGAAGCTGGGCGGGATGGTTTGGCCGTTTAGCTTAGTGAGGGTCGGCTTGGGGTCGAACGTGTCCACGTGCGAAACGCCGCCGTGGTTGAAGATGTAAATGATATTCTTCGCCTTCGCCAGGGCGTTAGTTTGCGCCTGCGACATGCTGGCCAGCGCTAAGCCGGCGAAGCCTTTACCGGTGCGTTGGATGAGTTCGCGACGATTCATGATCATTTACTCCACGTACAGAAATTCGTTCAGGTTAAAGACGCCGCGGGCGAGTTCGGTGAGAGCCGCTTGGCGATTGCCGAGGGTCTGCGTTTGTTGGACCAAGAATTTATTCGAGCGTTCGGCCTCGAAGGTTTCGGGCGCGCGACCAAAGAGGCGCTTCCAGATGGCACTTACTGGGTCAGTATCTTTCTCCACTAATTTCGCGAGGGCACTGGCTTGGGCTAAAGTAAACCGCCCGTTTAACAAAGACAGCGACTGCGGTGCCGTGGTGGAGGAATCGCGGCGGGAGCAACTGAGCACCCCTTCCGGTTGGTCGAAGGCTTCGAGCAAGGGCATGCGAAAGTTACGCCGCGAAATCATGTAGATGGTGCGGCGGTCGTGCTCGCGAGTATCTTCGGTGACGATCCTGGCATTGTTGAGTGGCTGGCTCATGCCGTAGAGCTCTTCGGTAGCGAGAGTGGGAACCACGGGGCGGCCGCCCATCTTCAGGTTGAGCGTGCCGGCGGCGGCCAATACCGAGTCGCGCACCTCTTCGGCTTCGAGGCGCCGACGGGTGAAGTGCGAGAGCAGGTTATTGTCCGGATCGGCCTCCAGCGCTTTGGGCGAAGGCTTCGACGATTGCAGATACACGGCCGAGTTCAGGATCAGCCGGTGCATGGCTTTGATGGAATATTTCTGGGCGACAAACTCGGTGGCGAGCCAATCGAGTAACTCGCGGTGCCAGGCGGTAGCGCGGGTGCCGAAGTCAGAAGGCGTATTGACGATGCCGTGGCCAAAGTGAAATTGCCAGATGCGGTTTACCATCACGCGGGCAGTAAGTGGATTTTCGGGCGAAGCGATCCACTCGGCCAGGCCTTCGCGGCGATGCGAAGTTTCGGCGGTTACCGGCGCGGGCGCGATGTCGCCGCCGCCTAAGGCGGTAAGTACTCCGGGCCCTACCTCTTCGCCATTGCCGCCGCCTTTGGCTGGCACATAGGTGCGCGGCGATTCGCGGCCGATGTCGGTGAGGCCGGGCGAGAAGGGGCCGGGCGAGAAGTTCTTATACATGCCCACCAGGCGCTTTTCGATCTTGTCGAGTTGCTCGGCCTCTTCCTTCGAGAGCACCGCGTAGACTTGAGCGTCCGAGGGCTCCACTTCTTTCTGGAACTGGTCGGTGATCTTCTTTTGCTCGGGCGCCTTCTCGTCGTCCGGGGTGCGGAAGGCGGCGTTCACTTCGGGCGACATCTTGGCGAGGTTGGCGTCGCGCAGGCGCTTGCGGTGCGGATCGAGCAGGGCCATCATCTGCGCGCCGAGTTCCTGCAGGCGAAAGGTGCGGGTGTTCTCGTTCAGGTCGTAACCGCGGGCGTTGTTGTAGTGCAGGAAGACGCGGGTCTTCTGGTGCGGCATGAAGACGGCTTGCATGCGGTAGTAGTCGCGTTGGGGGATGGGGTCGAACTTATGGTCGTGGCAACGGGCGCACCCGACGGTGAGGCCGAGGAAAACGCCGGCGGTGGTGTCGGTGAAGTCGGTGAGCGTCTCGACCCGATTCTCTTTCTCTTGCTTGTAGAGCATGTCGCGGTTGGCGCTGACGGTGTAGAAGCCGGTGCCTTGCTGGGCCTCGGGCTCTTCGGGGTAGATTTCGTCGCCAGCGATGGTCTCGCGAATGAAACGGTCGTAGGGCTTGTCGTCGTTGAAGCTCTTGATGACGTAGTCGCGGTAGCGCCAGGAGTAGAGCAGATAGGGATCCTGCTCGAAGCCAGAGGTGTCGCCGTAGCGCGCGAGATCGAGCCAGTGGCGGCCCCATTTTTCGCCGTAGCGCGGCGAGGCGAGCAGGCGTTCGATCAGCTTGGGGTAGGCGTCGGCATTGGTGTCGGCGAGGAAGGCTTGGGCTTCGGCATTCGTCGGCGCGAGGCCGTGCAGGTCATAGGTGACGCGGCGGATCAAGGTGAGCTTGTCGGCGGGGGCGGCAAGCTTCAGGCCCTTTTCGGCGAGCTTGGCGTGGATGAAATGGTCGATATCGGGGCCGGCGGGGCGCTGCGGTTTCTCAAAGGCCCACCAGGTGGCGGCGGCCTTGGCCGGCGCGGCATTAGCCGGCCAGATGGCACCGGCGCTGACCCAGGTGGAGAGCAATTGGGCATCGACCGCGGCGAGCTTGCCGGTGGGCGGCATCTTGATTTTGCCGGTATAGGCGATCACGGCGAGCACTTTGTCGCGGTGGGCGACAAGGTCAGCGGTGGAGGTGAGCTTCACGCCCGCCATCTGCATTTGCTGGTTATGGCATTGCTGACATTTGGCGGCTAAAACGGCCACCGCGTCAGTGGGAGTGTCGGCGATCGCGAGCGCCGAAACAGCGAAAATGCAGGTGAGAAGGCGCATCATGAGCTATCGCTGATTACATCACAGTTTCATGACCTAGCCCCGCCGGGCCATGTGCTGCTCGATGGCCGCTAGGCGCGCCAGCACTTCGTCGGTGCGGTCAGCGGGCTTGTCTTTGGGCACGATGCTGAAGGTGCCGGCGGGCTCGAGCACCATGCGGTCGATTTCGCCGAGGTCAGTAAAGCCGAGGCGATGGGCGGCGAGGCGCAGTTCGGCGACGGTGAGCACTTCGTCGCGCAAGGCCTGTTTGCGGATTTGGCCATGCTCCATCAGCAAGGTGGGGCTGCCTTCGATGGCTGCCAAAAGGCGGGGCTGGCGGAAGAGGAAGCGGAGGGTGACGTAGTTGATCGCCATCAGCGAGAAGGCACCCAGGAAGCCGCCGGTGATGGTGTTGTCGTCGCCGATGATGGCGTTTTGTAGGGTGTTGGAGAGGCACAACAGCACGATCAGGTCAAACGGATTCAACTGCGCCAATTCGCGCTTGCCGAAGATACGCAG
Source organism: Bryobacterales bacterium (assembly GCA_038215525.1). Taxonomy (GTDB): domain Bacteria; phylum Acidobacteriota; class Terriglobia; order Bryobacterales; family Bryobacteraceae; genus JALHNI01. The sequence continues at coordinate 11,543 of JBBQQS010000019.1, read as the reverse complement.
CAGCAGGATCAACAGGAGGTAGACGATCACTGGGCGGGCTAGCTTTTCGAACCAGGGCAGGCCGAGGACGAACATGGGTTGCAGTACTTCCATAGCGCAATGCTATCGTCATGGGGATGGTGAGTGTCGACGATATCCGCGCGGCCCGGGAACGCATTCGAGCGTCGATCTTCGTCTCGCCTTGCGCGTATTCCGAAAACTTCTCGCGCGTGGCGCGCAACTCGGTCTACTTTAAGCTCGAGAACCTGCAGATGACTGGCTCCTTTAAGGAGCGTGGCGCGTTGAACAAGCTGCTTCAGTTGACCGCCGATGAACGCCAGCGCGGCGTGATTTGCGCTTCCGCGGGCAACCATGCGCAAGGCGTCGCCTACCATGCGACGCGGCTGGGCATTCGCGCGACGATCGTGATGCCGCTGACGGCGCCGCTGACCAAAGTGACCGCAACGCGCGGCTACGGCGGCGAGGTGCACCTTTGCGGTAATAACTACGACGAGGCCTATCAGGAAGCTCTGCGGCTGGCCGAAGCCGGCGAGCTCACTTATATCCACGCCTTTAACGACGACGCAATTATCGCGGGGCAGGGAACCATTGGGCTCGAACTGATGGAGCAGATGCCGGACCTGGAGGCGGTGGTGGTCCCCGTGGGCGGCGGGGGGCTGATGGGGGGCATTGCGATTGCGGTGAAGGCGGCCAATCCGAAGATACGCATCGTCGGTGTGCAGACCGCACGCTTCGCTTCGATGAGGGCCGCGATGAAGGCGCACGAGCCCGTGACCCTGCCGCCGGCGACCACCATTGCCGATGGCATCGGCGTCCGGCGTGTGGGCGAGCGCAATCTCGAGATCGCCGAAAAGCTGATGGACGAATACGTGACGGTGGAAGAAGAAGAGGTGGCGAGCGCCATTCTGATGCTGCTGGAGCGCGAGAAGACGGTGGCCGAAGGCGCCGGCGCGGCCGCTGTCGCCGCGTTGATTGAGCACAAGACCTCGCTCGTGGGCCGGCGGGTGGCTTGCCTGATTTGCGGCGGCAATATCGACCCGATCTTTCTGACGCGGATTGTGGAGCGGGGTCTGGTAAAAGACGGCCGTCTGGTGCGGCTGCGCCTGCAGGCCGCCGACTACCCGGGCGTGCTGCATGCGGTGACCGGCGTCTTCGCCCGGCTGCGGGTGAACGTGATTCAACTGGAGCATGAGCGGGCCTACTTTGGCGTCCGGCTGGGCAATACGGTGATGGACTTCACGCTCGAAACGCGCGGCGCGGAGCATGTCGCCGAGTTGCTCGATAGTCTTACCGAAGCGGGCTATTCGTTTGAGCGAATCAAGTAAGAGGATTCACACCATTGACTCACTGAACGCGATAGAATCGAGCAGATACGCACCACCACCCCCCGGTTGTAAGGAGAAAAAGTTGCTATGGATCGTTTAGAAGCCTTAAAGGCTAAGTACGCCGCCGTGACCGAGTTCGCCAAGGCGAACAATGTCCGGATTGACCACCTGCACATGCAGGACGACAAGCTGCTGCTGCAGGGTGCGGCACCCAACGAAAAGTACAAGAATCTTGTTTGGGACGCAATTAAAGAAGTGGATCCGATGTACGGCGACCTCACCGTCGACCTCGGCATTGATTCCAGCATTCCGGAACCCATCAAGACCTACACCGTCGTCGCCGGCGACTCGCTCTGGAAAATCGCCCAGGATCATTTGGGCAACGGCGCGCATTTCCCCAAGATTATCGCCGCCAATTCTTCGAAGTTGAAGGACGAGCACTCGGTGATTCACCCGGGCGACGTGCTGGTAATTCCGGAGCGTTAGCCTCTTCTTGGCCGGGGGCGCGAAGTCGGAAGCGTGCTCCTGGTACCGCTAGGTCTTTTCATTGACCGGCGGGAATGGTACTCTCACTTTTTTGCCGAGCCTAAGCGCATTCTTCCCCGCTTATAACGACGCCCCATCGCTCCCCGAGCTAATTGGCCGTACGTTTTTAGTCCTTGGCGCGCACTTCGAGGATTTCGAGGTAATCGTGGTGAATGACGGCAGCCAGGACGATACTGGGACGGTATTAGCGGGGTTAGCGCGCCAGTACGGCCCCCGAATGCGCGTCATCACGCACCCCGAAAATCGCGGCTACGGCGGTGCCTTGAAGACGGGTTTTGAATCGGCCACTAAGGAGTACGTCTTCTACACTGACGGCGATGGCCAGTACGACGTGCGCGAATTGCCCAAGCTTTGGGAGTTGATGAAGCCCGGAGTAGGCTTGGTGAATGGCTTCAAGCTCGAACGCAACGACCCGTGGCATCGCATCTTCATCGGCAACGCCTACAACAATTTCGCCCGCCTGCTGTTCGGCATCCGCATCCGCGATATCGATTGCGACTTCCGCCTCATGCGGCGGGATCTGGTGCAGCAGATTCAATTGCGTTCCACCAGCGGCACTATCTGTGTGGAACTGGTGAAGAAGATTGAGCTCACGGGTTGCGGGGTGGCTGAGGTGGGCGTGCACCACTATCCGCGGCTACACGGCAAGAGCCAGTTCTTCCGCTTGAGGAGCTTAGCCAGCACCTTGATGCAGTTGATCCGCCTGTGGATCCGAACGGTGATTCGAGGACGCTGATGCATCTACCGGTGGTAAATCTACGGCCCTCCATTGAGGCGACCCGGTCCGAGTGGCAAGCCCACCTGGACGCGATGTTTGCCCGCGGCCAGTTCATTCTGGGCGAAGGCTTGGCGACGTTCGAACGCGACTATGCCGCGTCGCTGCGGGCCAAGTTCGCGGTGGGCGTCGCGAATGGCACCGATGCCATCAGCCTGTGTCTGCGGGCCGAGCGCGTCACCGGCGAGACGATCACTACGGCCTTAACCGCCCCCTTCACTGGCATCGCCATCACCAGTGCGGGCGCCAAGATCAAGTTCGCCGATGTGGACCCGGAGACGTTGTCGGTCGATGCCGATGACCTCGGCAATCGCATTACCAAGCGCACCGCGGCGTTGGTGCCCGTCCACCTCTATGGCCAGCCCTGCCGTATCGACCGGATTGCGAAGCTGGGTAAGCTCGTCATTCAGGATGCTTGCCAAGCCCATGGCGCGCAGTTCCACGGGCAGCCGCTGACTAAGTTTTCGAACTACGTCACGTATAGCTTTTACCCGACTAAGAACCTGGGCGCGTTGGGGGACGGCGGGGCGATCGTCACCAATCGCGCCAGCGTGAATCAGCGGCTGCGTCTGCTGCGCGATGGTGGCCGCAAGGGCGGGCAGGTGAGCTTTGAGCCGGGCATCAACTCCCGGTTGGACGAAATGCAGTGCTGCTACCTGAGCGCCTTTTTGCCGCATTTGTCCGACTGGAACGACCATCGACGCCGGATTGCGGCCCTCTATGACGAGGCGCTGGCCGATTGCCCCGGCGTGCGGCTGCTGAAGCGCCACGCCTGCTCGGTGAGCCATCTTTATGTCGTGCGGGCGAAGCGCCGCGACAAACTGCGGTCCTATCTGGCCCAGTACGGCATAGGCACTGGTATTCATTATCCGGTGCCCTTGCACCTGCATCCCGCGTTCGCAAGTGCTGGACAGAAAAAGGGAAGTCTGCCCCACGCGGAGCAGGCTTGCCGCGAAATTGTGTCGCTCCCCCTTTGGCCCTATCTGCCGGACTCAGGTGCTTTGGAGGTTGCAGAACGCATTCGTTCGTTCTACGCTGGCGGAGGAGGCTGATTGCCGTATCAGGGGAAACAAGTCATCGTCACTGGTGGCCAGGGGTTTATTGGCAGCAATCTGACGCTGCGGCTGTTGCGCGAGGGGGCACACGTCACCGTTGTCGATCCCTGCGTGCCCGGCTGTGGCGGCGATCCGCGCAACCTGAGAGACGTGCTGGACCGCGTGCGGATCCTGGGCGTCGACATCGCGCAGCCCGCCGTCTTTGAGGATGCTATCCGCCAAGCCGACGTCATCTTCAACCTGGCCGGCGAAATCAGCCACATCCACAGCATGCTGAACCCGGAACGGGACTTGCAGTTGAACACCACTTCGCAGTTGCGCTTCCTGCAAGCCTGCGCCGATTGGAACCCCGGCGTTCGCGTAGTGTTCGCCGGCACGCGGCAGGTCTTTGGCGTGCCGGAGTATCTGCCGGTGGACGAAGATCATCCGATCAATCCGGTGGACTTTAACGGCGTCCACAAGTACGCCGCCAGCATGTATCACCTGATGCTGAGCCGCATGGGTTTGCTGGACGCTTGCGTGCTGCGCCTCACCAATGTCTACGGGCCGCGGATGTCGCTTACCGTGCCGGGCCAGGGTTTTCTGAGCGCTTATCTGCGAAAGCTCCAGATGAACGAGCCGCTGGAGGTTTTTGGCGACGGCCAACAACTGCGGGACCCGCTCTTTGTCGATGACGCGGTGGAGGCCTTCCTGCTGGTGGGCGCCGCGCGTCCCTTGCCTTCGCGCAGCTACAATATTGGTGGGCCGCAGGCACTTTCCTTGCTCGAGATCACCCGGATCGCTTGTGAGACCGCCGGTATGCCAGAGCCCACTTTGCGGCCCTTTCCGGCCGAACGCGCTTCGATCGACATCGGCAGTTACCGCACGGACTCGTCGCGGATTGGGGCGGAATTGGGTTGGTCGCCGGTCGTGCGGTTTGAAGATGGCTTTGCGCAGGCCCTCCATTACTATCGCCGTCAGTCGGCGGCGCAGGGCCGGTAGTGAGCCCCGCCACTCCGGCTCCGGAGATGAACGATGCCGAGTTCGCCAACATCACCGTGCTGGAGGAGCACCTGTGGTGGTTCCGCGGCCAACGCCAGATCCTGAACCAACTGCTCGATCCGCTCGCGGCGGGGTATTCGCGGGTGCTGGAGGCGGGCTGCGGCACGGGCTATCAGGCCCGCGAATTCACGCGCCGGTACGGATGGCGGATGACGCCGCTTGACCTGAGCGCCGAAGGTCTGCGGCACGGCAAGCGATTGGGCGTCGACCAATTGGTGCAAGGCGATCTGCAAGCCTTGCCCTTTGCGGCGGGCTCGTTCGATGCGGTGCTGTCGCTCGACGTGATCGTGCACTTTCCGGCCGGCGAAGAGTCGCGCGCCTTTGACGAGTTGGCCCGCGTGCTGCGACCCGGAGGACTCTTTGTGGTCCGCGTCTCTGCCCTTCAGATGCTGCACAGCCGGCACTCGATCTTCACGCACGAGAAGCAGCGCTTCACCGCTGGGCACCTGCGCCGCTGCGCTGTGGCCGCAGGCCTTGAGCCTTTGCGGGTCACCTATGCAAACTCGCTGCTAATGCCCATCGCCCTCTTCAAGTTCCGCGTTTGGGAGCCGTTGATGGGAGCTCCGGCGGCTAGCGGCGTAGCGCCGATGCGTAAATGGCTCGATACGTTGCTGGGTGGCGCGTTGGCCTGCGAGGCGAAGCTGATCGGGGCCGGTGTGAATCTGCCGTTGGGCCAGAGCGTCCTGCTGGTCGGTCGCAAGCGGAGTTGACAACTTTCGGCGGACGCTAGTGTTTCAATAGAGATAGATGCGGCTCTTTCTCTGCTATACCCTGGCGATCTACGGCTGGGGCCAAACGTTGTCCGGGCCTGCGAGCGCGATGGTCGGCGATCCCGTTTTTTTACGTTTGGCCGAAGGGCTGAAGCCTTTCGCCGGGGTTCCGGTGCGGGTGGTGTCGCCGGCGCGCGAGAGCGGTACGGTCTCGGCGGCTACGTTGAACTTGCGCGAGTCGCCGGCGGGCATCGTGCGGGGCGTGCTGTACCGAACGGACCGCGTGCTGATCAAAGGCGAGACCGGCGACGGCTGGTGCGAAGTGATTGTGGCCCACGGCGGATCGGGCTTCGTTTCGTGCGAGTTTCTGGATCGCCAACCTTACGGCCAGCCCGTGGGCACCACCGACGATGACGGCCGCGTGGTGTCGGCTGGCCTGGCCGCGGTGCCGGGCGAAATCACTTTGGAGGCCGGTGCGGCCACCTTCACGCTGCGCGTGCAGGCGCTTGAGTTCGACAACCAGTCGACGCTGGCACCCGGAGTAACTTATCGCGAACGGCGCTGGGTGAAGGACGGCGACGGGCCTTTCGTGATGCGCACCGTGGAGATTGACCCTCGCGAGCCGAACTTGGTGCTGCTGCCGGTGCGCGCGCGGGACCGGGCGATCGGCACGGAGCCCACCAGTTCCCTGGCGCGCCGCTATGGAGCCGTGGCGGCCATCAACGGCGGCTACTTTGCGTTGAGCACTACGGCTACTTCATTGGCCGGCCAATCGGCGGGCGCCTACCTGTGGAATGAAGAGGTGGTGGCGGGCAATAGCCAGGTTCGCAGCGCGCTGATTCGCTGTGCCGAAGGTGGCGTGGCGATCGATCAGGTGCGCTACGCGGGCCAAGTGTCGAGCGGCGATGCGACCGCGGCGCTGACGGGGCTCAATCGGGCCCGTTTCGCGCAGGATCTGGTGTGGCTGCGACCGATTTTTGGGGCTAAGTCCCGCACGGATGCCAGCGGCGTGGAAGCGATTCTCGATGCCACGGGCCGGGTGACGCGTCTGGTGGATGGGGAAGGCAACGTTGACGTTCCGGCCGATGGTTCGGTGCTGTCCGGCGCGGGCGCCGGAGCCACGTTCTTGCGCACCCGCGCCACGCCGGGAGCTTTGCTGGTCACTCGTCCGGCGCTGACGCTGGCGACGGTGAACGGTTGCCGGCCGGTGGATATCATCGGCGGCGGCCCAACCATCGTTACCGGCGGTCAAGTGGACGTAGGCAATGAAAACTTCGGGCACGAGACGACCCGCAATCCGCGTACGGCCTTCGCCATTACCGCTCAGGGCACTTGGCTGCTGGTGGCTTTGGATGGCCGGCAGCCCGCGAGCCAGGGGATGCGGCTGGATGAACTAGCCGCGGAGTTGGTGCGGCTGGGTGCGGTGCGCGCCGTGAATTTCGATGGCGGCGGGTCAACGACGATGGTGGTGCAGGACGCGGTGCGCAATGCGCCGTCCGACGGGGCGGAGCGCGAAGTGAGTGACGGCCTGCTGCTGTTCAGCATCCACAATTTGCCGAGCTTGCGCCAGGTGATGGATCGCGTGGCGCTCGACCCTGGCCAACTGGACCCCGCAGCGATCGAGCCCCTCTACCAGCGCCTGGACAAGGCTCTGCTGGCCTTTGCTGCGGAGGAGCTCGAACAAGTGCGGACTGAGGTGGAAGGCCTGCGCGCCGAGATCAAGCAGCGCGCTGGTGGGGAACTCACCGTGGCAGCGGCCCGGGTTCTGGGCGAGGCCGTCAATGCCTATCTGCGGCTACTGCCTCAGCTTCAACAGTCCCTGGCCCGCCGCCGTCCGGCGCGGTAAGCAGGTAATTCTCCACCAGCCAGGCAATCCAGCCGGCAGGGAAGGGAACGGTCAAAAGGGCGACGATGCTGTGCGGGAAGCTAACGGCGGATTTCCGTCGCCAGCCAGTATGGCGTCGTGAAAGGCGCGCACCTCGAACCGGGGGCCGAGTTGCGTTTCGAGCGCGGCTCTCTGAGGAAGAATGCTTGTTCTTAGGCAAAAATCTTTTGGCAGTTTCTCGGGCTCCGTTTGTTCGGAGTACCGCAAAACTGTGGCAGTGTGGCGCGGCACAGGATAATCTCGAGATACCACTATGAGCCTTACCCGACGTTCCGCCATTGCCGCACCATTCTTGAACCTGCGGGCCCAGAACCGGCAAGACCGGCCGAACATTCTCTGGATTCTGGGTGACGACCTTGGCCCGCAACTCGGCTGCTACGGCCACCCGCTGGTGACGACGCCGCATGCCGATCGGCTGGCGGCGGAAGGTGCGCGTTTTACGCACTGCTTCACGACGGCCCCGGTGTGTTCGCCGAGCCGGTCCGGCTGGAATACGGGTGTTTACCAGACCACGACCGGCACCCATAACCATCGCAGCCATCGCAAGGATGGCTATCGCTTGCCGGAAGGGGTGCGTCTGGTTTCCCACCGCCTGCAGGACGCCGGATATTTCACGGCCAATGTCCGCGAGCCGGTGCCAGGCACACGGATCCCGGGCAAGACGGACTTCAACTTTACGGTCGACGCGCCCTTCCAAGGTACGCATTGGAAGGAGCGCGCCAAAGGGCAGCCCTTCTACGCGCAGATCAACTTTACGGCGCCGCACAAGGGGCCGGTGTGGCCGGCGGCACGCCAGCGGCCGAATCTGGTCGATCCGCGCAAGGTCGAACTGCCTTCGTATTACCCCGACCATCCCGTGGTGCGCAATGAGGTGGCAAACTACCTGGATGCGGTGAACTACTGGGACACGCAAGTGGGGGCCGTGATTCAGTCTCTCGAAGCGGATGGATTGCTCGAGAATACCGCGATCTTCGTCTTTGGCGATAACGGGCGCTGCCTGCTGCGGGGCAAGCAGTGGCTTTACGATGCGGGGACTCACGTGCCGCTGCTGGTCCGCTGGCCACACCACGTCAAAGCCGGTACGGTGCGGCGGGATCCGGTGCTGTCGCTCGATATCACGGCGACCGCCCTCGAGATTGCCGGAGTGGCGCGGCCGAAAATGATGGATGGACAGAGTTTGCTGACGAGCGCGCGGCCCCGGCAGCATGTGTTCACGGCGCGCGATCGCTGCGACATGACGGTGGATCGCATCCGAGCCGTGCGGGATAGCCGCTACAAGCTCATCCGCAACTTCATGCCGGAGAAGCCGTATACCCAGTTCAATGAATACATCCGGACCAGCTATCCCACACAGAAGGTGATCCAGGACCTCCACGCCGAGGGTCGGTTGAATGCGATTCAGTCGCAGTGGCTGGCGGCGCGGAAACCGGAGATGGAGCTGTATGATCATGTTGCCGATCCGGATGAGGTTCGGAATCTGGCTGGCGATCCCCGGCACCGGGGGGCGCAGAAACGGCTTTCTGCGTTGCTTGACCGCTGGATCGAGGCGTCGGGTGACGAGGGTCGTACGTTGGAGTCCCCGGCGGTCATCGCCCAGGAAGAGCCCCGCGCAGTCGCGAACCCGTAAGACTTTGAAGGTGCCTGGCACTCAGGCGATCCACAGGTGCCCTGGGGCCCCCGGTGCCTGGCACTTAGGCGAATCCTTAGCCGGAAAAATGAGGATAAATGGAAAAAACTGGCAAAATTCCAGAAATTTCGTCGTTAGGGTGCCGGCACCAAGGTACTGTGGGCGTTAAACGGGCTGGTTTTCGGCGGCCGAGCGCAAGAGGACTCAGAACGTCGAAATCGATGCTCTGACAGACTGGCTAGTTGTGTCCAAAAGGGCGAATTGGGAAGGAAGCTCGGGCTAGGTGCGCTTCACGTGCCTGGTGGCGCAGTCATGTAAGGTATCAGCTTCGGGCGGTTGTGGGGGCAACCCGTACCGAGATCGAGTTTTGTCTTTCCGCTCGGCGTCCACGCGGAACTACGCTCCTCCAGGTATCTTTGCCAACCCCGGGCCATGGTTTCGGGACAACCAAACAGAGTCAGCCAGCGCTCGAAGCTGAGCACTTGGTCCAGATCCTTCCCAGTAGTATGGGCCAAAGCACTGGACCAGCGCCAATCCACCGCCCTGGGCACTATTCCTGTCAAAACTGGGCTGTTTTCGAGTTGCCGCAACGCGTGCGCGAGATTGGCGGGCTCGATCAAAAGGGCGTGATGACGAGGTGTCCAGTTTACTGGCCCCATCTTGAGATGAGGCGAAAAGTGATCCACATTCCGCATGCCATAGAGCGGCGCGATCAGCTTCCATGGTGTATCGCGGTACTTAACGTTCAAATAGTGCGAATAGCGCGATTGCATGTCCCGCATCAGATTCGAGATCGACGAGGTCGTACCGGCTTCGAGAATCCATTGGGCCTCGTTATGGAGCAGTTTCCAGCCGATGATGTTGACTTGATGACGGGGTGCATAACGGCGCATCAAGACAACCGACATCTCGAAGTCTTCGGTGTCGGCCAAGACCCATTGGCCTTGGTTCCCGCGCTGGGTGATCAAATAGATTTGGTGTGCCTGATAGTTGCGTGGTGGTCGCATGAAATGTTTCTTCCCTCGGACGATGGGCTCCGATCCGGTAAGTGCGGACAGGAGCCCCTAAGTCTACTCAGAACGGAATATCATCTTCCTCTTCTGGCACGTTGAGCCGATTTTCGAAGTAGACACTATAGCGGCCGTCCTTCGTGCGCTTCGTGACTTCGAGTTGAACGTCGAGAAGTTTGCCCAGGTGCTTCGGGAGTTCCGACAGTGAAGGCAGTTCAAGCCGGCACAACCGCAGATCTTGAATCACGTAGGGCATCGCGTTCACTGAGATTACCTTTCTGTGCCAAAGCAGACGATTGGCGTGGGTGGGTCCGATGATACGCAGGGTCCATTTCAGCATGGGGGCGCCGGAACTCTTCGCTTCGGTGAGTTCAACGTTGTCGACGTTCACGTGGTAGCGCCCATCGGGCACTTCTTCGGACGTCGCATCGGGGTTGTTGAGTTGACGCCGATACTCGGCATCGAACTGGGAGAGATCAATAGCTGGTGAGCTCATACTTAATAGTGGAAATTGGAGCCGATTATTCTCCTTTATTTTGCGGGTGACACGTGGAATTGTTGCGGGTATAGAAGTTTTCAACGCCCCTACTCTCCAAAACAAAAGTGCCTGGCACCACTCGGTAAGGGGAATAGTCATGATTTGATCCGGGTAAAACTGGCCACGCCCGCGCTGCTACCCTAGAGCGATGGAAGTCTTCGTAGCCGGTGCCGGCATGATCTTGCAGGACCAGATCCTGCCCTCTCTTTATCAACTCCAACGCCTGGGCCGGCTCGGCCGCATCACGGTATGTGCCCGGCACCCCCAGACGCTCGAGACTCTGCGAGATACCCCGAAAATCCGTCGCGCTTTTCCACACTCTTCCTTCCAGCCCCTCGCCGGCGCCTTCGCCGACACCATGCGCGGCATAGTGCCTGGCACTCTCGTCGTTGTCGCCCTACCGGATAACCTCCACTTCGCCGCCGTCATGCAGGCTCTCGAGCAAAACTGCCATGTCCTTTGCGTCAAGCCTCTGGTCCTCACGGTCTCCGAAAGCGAACAAATCGAAGTCGCGGCCCGTGAGCGCTCCCTGGTCGTCGCCATCGAGTACCACAAGCGCCTCGATGATCGTTCGCTGATGGCCCGCGAGCGCTACCGCGCCGGCCAGTTCGGCGACTTCCGCCTTGGCTCCGCAATCCTGTTCGAAAAGTGGTACTACCGTCATTCCAATTTCCAAAATTGGTTCACCAAAGAGAACTCCGACGCCTTCACTTACATCGGCTGCCACTACGTCGACCTGGTCGCCTTCATCACCGGACTCACCCCCACCGCCGTCAGTGTCCACGGCATCGCTGACCGCTTCCCCAACGGCAACGAAGGCTGGCTCTGGACGGACGCCCGCGTCCTGTGGAGCAACGGCGCCTGCCTGAACGTCCAGAACGCCCTAGGCTTCCCCGATGCCGGACCCGGCACCAACACCCAGGGCCTCACCCTCTACTGCGCCGGCGGCGACAGTGGCGCTCTCCTCAAGCACTCCGATCAGTACCGCGGACTCGAGTATTGTTACACCGCTCCGCCAAAAGGAGACGGCG
>JBBQQS010000018.1:0-21931 GCA_038215525.1 Bryobacterales bacterium | reverse complement strand
GCCCGGGTTGAGCTCTGTCTTGTGCGCGCTATTTAGTATGTTATTTACCCCGCCCTCTTGCAGTGCGGAGTAAGTGCACTTACTACACGCCAAAGTAGCTTCGCGTTTCCGCAGTAAGTCGCCGCCACAATCCGGGCAGCGCAGTAAGTGCTCGAAATGCGACGCATCGTAAGCACGAGGGTGCGCTTCCCCGGCCTTCCGGCAACTCGCCGCCAACGTTCCGCCCAAGGCCCGCGCGCCCCGCCAATCGGACCCAAACGGATCCAACCGCCGGGCCAAACGCTTCATCCCCCGCTCGCCCCAACCGCGTTCCGGCACGCAGATCTCGTACTCCTGCGCCACAAAGTGCTTCCGCACCAAGTCATGCCAATGGCGCAGATTCATCCGGTGATTCTGCCGGATGCCGAAGCTCTCTTCCTGATGCGCCCCGATCACGTCGCGCACCACGTAGCCCAGCAAGCCCCACTCGTGCAGCTTCTTTTCCCACGGCTTCATCGTCTCCACATAGGGGCAGCGATACAGCCGCAGGCTCAGCGCTCGCCGCATCGGCTCTTCGGCAAAAATAAACACGCCGCCGGGCTGCAGCACCCGCTTCACTTCGAGAAATACGGCCTCAATATCCTGGAACTGGCTCAGCATCTGATACGCCAGCACGGTGCGCAAACTGCCATCGCGAAACGGCAGCCGCAACGCATCGCCCGCCATCCGCACCGGCGCCTTCGGCATGCCCCATTGCTCCTGCAGCGCGATGCCATACCGCAGCGAATCGGCCGAAATGTCGAGCGCAAAGCCCTCCGCTCCGAACTCATTGGTCAGCAGATAGCTGGTATGCCCGGCGTTGGCCCCGATTTCGAGGAAAGGCGTAAAGCTCCCAATAAAGTCCGCGTGCTTTTTGAGGATCGCCCCGCGCCGCTCGTTCTCCTCGGCATATACGCGGCTGGCGCGCTCCGGCTCTCCGAGCGAAGCGAAGTTATGAAACTCCACCTCGGCCCGCTTCACCGACATCGACTGGGCGCTATGGTTCATAACTGCTCCAGCTTCAATTGCCGCAAATCCTCCAGCAAAATATCCGGCTGATGCAAGGCCAATTCCGCAGTCGAATAGTGGCCCGTCGCCACCGCGATCGACACCATCCCATTCTCCTTGGCCGCCTGGATGTCGTTCGCCGTATCGCCAATCAGGTAAGTCGGCGTGGACTTCGTCGCCCAACCGGCCCGCCGCGCTTCCCGCGCCGCCAAGCCCGCCAGAATGCCCCGCGTCGATCCCATATCGGCAAATGCACCCAGGTGAAAATGATGGTCCAAGCCCGCCTGCCCCACCTTGCGCCAGCCGATCGCCGTCAGATTCCCCGTCACCAAACCCAAAGTCGCCTGCCGCCGCGTCAGCCGATTCAACAGCGGCCGCACGCCCGGGCAAACTCGCTTACGCAGATCCGGGCAACGCCGGTGATAGAGACGCTGCGCTCGCGCGACAATCCCTGGCATGGCAAGACGGATCGCCGCCGGCTTCTGCCCCACGTCGCGCATCATCCAGGCGATAATGTCCCGGTCGAGCATCCCAAACACCGGAATGCTGGCGATACTCACCCGCAGTCCGGTCTCGAGCCGCACCGCGTCTTCCAGCGCCTCTCCATGGGCCGGTCCGGCGCGGCGAAGCAAGGTGCCGTCAATGTCAAAAAGTACGAGGATGCTGCCGGTCAAGCTTCCATTATGCCAAGTTATAGTTCCAGCTTGCCCGCAAACACCATGTCCTGCAGCTTGAACTTCCGCTTGATCTCCAGCGGCCCCAACCGCGTCGCAAACTCCACTTCCTTGTCCTCCAGCGTGATCGACTCCGTGCGCGGGAACAGGAAGTAGACCGTCATGGTCTTCGGACCCTTCGCCATCTTCACATCTTCCGGCTTAATGGGATCCTTGCCCTTCCGGTTCAAAGTCGTCGCCCGGGCCAGCATCTGCCGCATCCGCTCCGCCGGGTCCGCCCCAGCTTCCTGCTCTGGCCCGCCCGCCGCCGCCCGAGGCCGGCCCGCACCCATCATCGGGAGCTTTTCCACCGCGATCACATAATACGTTTCCAGATTCTCAAGAATCGCCTTGGCCTGCGCCGCCGTCCCCGCCTCGCTGCCGAACTTGCTCTTCACCAGCGCCTGCTTCATCGGCAGAGCCGATTGCCAACGGATGAGGACGCTCACTGCCGGTGGGCCACCGCCACCGGGAGCCCCACCGCCACCGGGAGGCCCGCCACCGCCAGGAGAACCGCCAGGAGGCCCACCACCAGGGCCACCGCTCTCCGCACCGCCACCCATTCCACCGCCGCCACCCATTCCACCGCCCCCGCCACGTCCACCACCGCCGCCCCGGCCCATACCGCCACCGGAACCCATCCCCCCGCCGCTGAACGCAGCCTCCGTCTCCCGCGCCCACGGCGAGGCCGTCATCAATTTCTCCACCTCCTTCGGGGACCAGTCCGTGAACGCTTTCTTCTCCCAGACATCAGCGGCGAGCAGGGAGAACACCAACAGAAGCGGACCAATCGGTTTCATGCCCTCAGCGTGTCACGGTCGCCAGACAATAATCTCCAAAGTTTTGTAAAGACCATCGGTTTCTATGTACGTTTTTGCGACATGTATCAAATAACATCCTTATTAATCTCAATCTGTTGCAGAACCAAACATTTCCATACTCCGTCATGAACCTTAGCGTTAGAAACACTTCGCCCTAGGCCCGGTAATTTGCAAAACTTCATCACCATACCCGTGTTTTAATGAGCATATTACCCAGCAACCTTGGCGCTACTTTGCGGCCTCGGCTTGCTTTCTTAGGAGGAAATTCTCGATGGCACGCGTCCTTACGCTCTCTTTGCTGTTGGCGGGCACTCCCGCCAGCCTGATGGCCTACACCGACCCCGGAACCGGAATGCTGCTCTGGCAGTCCGTCATGGCGGTCTCCATCGGCTTCCTCTTCACCACCCGCCGGGTCCTCGCCAAGGTGTTCCGGCGCCACCAATAATCGCCCCGCATGCCCCAGATCTCTTTCCGCGACCCCGATGGATTCGTGGTCGCCGGACCGGCCGCCGAGCCTGTCTTCCGCGTTACCAAAACCGATGCCGCCGACCGCCTCCTGATTTGGCTAGCGTCCCCTACCGGCCGCCAGTTGATGGATCTCGGCGACTTCGTTCGCACGGCCCACGCCTCGCCGGCCGATCGTGACCGGGTGCTCGCCCGCACCAGCGGCGCGCCCGGGTCGACGGTGCTCGAACATGAACGCGTCTGGTTCCCCACCTACCCCAGCGAATGGACCCGCGGCATGCTCCGGGAAGCCGGCCTCCTCACCCTCCGCCTCGCCGAAACATTGCTCCGCGAAGGGCAAGGCCTGAAGGACGCCACGCCCTGGAACGTCCTCTTTCGCGGCGCCAAGCCCGTCTTCATCGATGCCCTTTCCATCGAACCGCGCGACGCACACGATCCGCTCTGGCGCCCCCTGGCCCAGTTCTTCTCCACCTTCGTCTATCCTCTCTGGCAGGACGAATGGATCGGCGTCGGCGTCCATGAGGCCTTCGCCGGCCGCCGCGAAGGCTGGACCACCCACGAAATGTACGAGCGCCTCAGTTGGCGCCACCGTCTGCGGCCCCAGGCCTTCCCCTGGATCACCCTCTCCGAATGGCTGGCCAGCGGCACCGGCGACGGCCACCACCGGCCTGCGAAAGCCCAGGATCCTGAGACCGCCCAGTTCATCGCCGGTCGGCTTTTCCACCGGCTCCGCCGTATTCTTGAAGCCGCGCCGGAGGGCCTTACACGCCGCACCGGCTGGAGCAGCTATCAGACTGACTGCCACTACGACCGCGCCGCCCACGAAGCCAAGCGCGTCTTCGTCGCCGAAGCCCTCCAAGGTGCCCTCCAAGGTGCCCGCCGCGTCCTTGACCTCGGCGCCAACGAAGGCGAATACTCCTTCCTCGCCGCCGAACACGGCGCCGCAGTCGTCGCCGTCGAAGCCGACCGCCAGGCCGCCAACGAAATCTGGCGTCACGCCCATCGCGCCCGCTTGAACGTCCTGCCCCTCGTCATGAACCTGGCCCAGCCCACCCCGTCCACCGGCTGGCGCAACCGCGAACAAACCGCCTTCCTCGAACGCGCCGCCGGCCAATTCGACGCCGTCCTCATGCTCGCCCTCCTGCACCATCTCACCGTTACCGAACGCGTGCCGCTTTGCTCCGTGCTCGATCTCGCCGCTGACCTCACCCGCCGCACCCTCGTCATCGAATACGTCAGCCCCCAGGATCCCTTCTACCGCCGCCTCCTCCGCGGGCGTGACGCCCTGCACGCCGACGATACCCAGCAAGCCTTTGAAGCCGAACTCAGCCGCCGCTTCCTCATCCGGCGCTCCCAGCCCATTCTCGAAGGCCGCCGCTGTCTCTATTGGTGCGAGAAGCGAGCCTCCGTTTGAAGTCCGCCCTCGTTGCCATTTCTCTCGCCAATCTCTGTCTCATCCGCATTTGGGTTGGCTTGTTGGGCACCGGCACCCAAGGCGCCTTGCCCCAAGAATGGCCCCGCGAATGGTATGCCGCCGCATTGCTCAACCTCGCCCTACTGGCGACCCTCTTCTTTGCCGTCCGCCGCTGGCAAACCGGCGTTACGATCGCGGCCGCCGCCTTGATCGCTAAGGAACTGGTCCTCGTCATCGCCGGCGGCGGCACAGCTTGGCAAGGCCAAGCCGCCGCCCTCGTCGAAAGCGGCCTGCGCCAAGCTTGGCTCGCCCCGCTGGGCATCCTCCTGTTCTCCTTTCTCGGCTGGATGCTCTGGCGCACGCAACTTCCCTGGCTACCCGCCTTCCTCCTGGCACTCAGCCCGATCGTGCCGGTCACCGCTGGACAAGCCGCATGGAAACTGGTGTCCACCTCAGCCGAAAAGATGCCGCCCGTTAAGTCACCCGTCATCGACCCCGAGTACGCCACCCACCCCTTCGCCGGGCCCTTCGCCGGGCCCTTCGTCTGGCCCTTCGTCTGGATCGTCTTCGACGAACTCGACGAGCGTGTCGCCTTCTCCCATCGCCCCGCCGGAGTGCAGATGCCGGAACTGGACCGCTTCCGAAACGAAGCCATCGTCTTCCGCCAAGCCTTCAGCCCTGCCAACGCCACCATCGTTTCCATCCCCACCCTGCTCGGCAAACTCTTGGAGCGCCCCCATCTCCGCGCCGGCGTCGTCGGCTGGCATCTTCCCTACTGCCAAGACTACGCCCTCGCCCGCTGCCAGGCTTGGCCCATGAACCGCCAACTGAACAGCTACGGACACGGCCTCGGGCGGGTGATGCTCAACCAACTCCGCAGCCTCTTCGAGTCCAGCCTCTATTCGGCCTTCGGCCAGTCGCTCGCGGTTCAGGCCCACGTCCGCACCATCGAAGAGATGGAAGAAGCCAGCGTCCGCCTCCTGGCCGACCCTCACCTTGACCTCATCTTCCTCCACCTCCCGGCCCCCCATCCCACCTTCGTCGGGCCGGACCTCACCGCCGCCAACCAGGACGCCCGCGGCTACCTCGCCAACCTCGCTCTCGTCGACCGCATCTTCGGCAAACTCCGCGCCGGCCTCACCGCCACCGGCCGCTGGAACCAAGCCCACGTCCTTGTCACCGGAGACCACGGCTATCGCCAAGCCCAAAAATTAGGCTATCCGCCCGAAGACCGCCACGTGCCCTGGATGTGGAAACCCGCCGGCTCCCTCCCTCCCCGCCAATCCACCCAACGCTTCGAAACCCGCCGCACCGCCGAACTTATCGGCCGTCTTTTAGAAGGAGACACCCCAGAGAGCGTCCTCGCGCGTTATCCTTGAGTTCGACCTACATCGCATGGCCAAGCCAGATAAGAACCCCCAGCCCGCCCCGCTTCCCGCGCCGCCGCCGGAGCCAATCGTCATTCCGATGCGCGTCTCTGTTATCGTCATCACCCGCAACCAGGTGGAAGCGCTCCGCAAAACCCTCGCCTCCGTCGAGCGCTCCGTGCCCCGCGAAATGCTCGAAATCCTCGTCGTCGACCCCGGCAGTACCGACTCCACCCGCGACATCGAAACCGACTTCCCCGCCATCAAACTCCTCCGCACGCCCAAAAACTTCGGCTGGACCAAGTCCGCCAACATCGGCACCCGCACCGCCAAAGGCGACTTCCTCTTCTTCCTCCCGCCCGGCGTCGAAATCGAACCCGACACCGTCGCCAAGCTCATGGCCCGTCTCGACAACCAAAGCGACGTCACCGTCGCCTGCCCGCTCGAGCTCAACAGCGCCAGCCAAGTGGTCGGCCTTTGCTACGCCCTGCCTACCCCCGCCGAACTCAGCACCCGCGTTAGCTCGGGCGCCTGGCCCATGGCCCAAGGCACTGATTTTCCCGCCGGCGCCCCCTTCATGATCCGCCGCCAAGCCATCGTCCAGATCAACTACCTTGACGAAAAAAGCTACGGCCAATTCGGCGGCGACCTCGATCTCTTCCACCAAGTCAAGCGCGGTGGCCGCCGCGTGGTTTTGGCCGAAGAAGCCCCCGTCTTAGTCACCACCCGCCCCACCGAATTAGCCCAAGGCTCCGACCCGGTCGACATCGCCCACGGCGCCGCCACCTACACCGGCAAATGGCACGGCTTCGGCGCCGGCCTCGGCCTGCGCATCAAGTTCGCCCTCGGCCGTTTAGCCAGCCTCGACTTCGGCGGCTTCGCCGGCGTCCTAATGGGCACCAAAACCGACGGCCAGTAATACCCGAAGTGTCCATCGCCATCCTGATCCCATATCTGCTTGATTTTTAATGTACTTATCCCCAAATCGGGGGCATCCACGCGCATTCCTGGGTTTCCTTGCAAGTAATACAAATAAATCCACTTAGATCCATTGGTCACCCATCTCTGCCTAGGAACTGCTCGGCAAGGGCGCACACTTTCCTTCTATGTTATTCAATCACCTATACTTATCCCCAATCGGGGGCATCCACGCGCATCCCCCGATTTCCCCGTAAGTGATAGAGAAAATTGACCCTTAAGTCGACTAGCCACCAACAGCGGCGGCGCTGATGAAACTAAACGACTTAACCCTGGGTGCTGACATCCGTGGACCCATTCACCATCATTCCCAACCACCCTAACCGCTTCATCTTAAAGCACTTACCGCCAACCCACCCCTCGGAAATTACCACCCTGGCGGTAAAATAGGATCATGAACACCGCCGCCCAGACTTCCCTGACCCGGCGACCCACCCCAAACTCGACCCTTTAGAATCAACGACTCCCGGGTTCGTTTCGTCACTTCGCCGTCGCTTGCCGACGCCCGGTCATCCGCTCGTAGTGCTCTTCGAACTGCTTCTTCACCCGCGCGACGCTCGCGCTCTTGATATCGCCATAGCCGCGGACCTGGTCGATCAACGACAGCATCTCGCGAATGGCGGCTTGGTTTTCCGGCCGCCACTGCTCGGCGCACTCCCGTACCCAGCGCCGGTACCAGACGATCAGCTCCCGTTCTTCCCGCCGGTGTTGGGCATAGCCGAAAAGATCGAGCGGCGTGCCACGCAGAAACCGCAGGCCGCCCAGCAGCATCATGAAAGGTCGCGCCCATGCGCCCAGCTCGATCTTCTTCTGCCACCCCAGCGCCCGCAGAATCGGCGGATGCAGGACGTAGCCGTAGGAGCGCGGCGCGGCAAAAGTGCCGTCGATTTCGGCCCCTAAGGCCGGCCCGGTCAACAGCCGCGCGACCTCGTATTCGTCCTTGTAGGCCATCAATTTATAGAGATAGCGCCCCACCACGTCGCGCATGCCCTCTGGCTGCGCTTCGACAAACTGCTGCCATTCAGCGGCATAGCGGCGGCTTTGAAATTGGGTTAGTTTGGTAAATCGATCCACCGGCGCAATCACCTTGGCCGGCTTGGCCACGGCCTCCACGCGCGCCGCATCCAGGTAATAGAGCCGGCCCCAATTCAGGGCTTCGACGTTCCGCTGAGCTTCGACCCGGTTGAGCTCAATCGCCTTCGCCAAGGCCTGAAACGACAGGGGCAGCAGGCCCGCCTGCCACGCCGCGCCCAGCAGGAACATGTTCACCGACAGGTGACTGCTAAAGAGCTTCTCGGCGATGCCCGTCGCGTCGACATAGACGTTCCGCTCCCGCCGCGTCCGCGCGGCGATCAGGTCCACGTTCTCCTGCGGACCCGGCATCGGCAGCCGCTTCCGGATCGACTCCGAGGTCGGCGTCACGTGCGTGTTCATCACGGCCACGGTCCGCGCCGGGTCAGAACATTTGAGGTTCTCGGGAGCGACGACGCCTAGGCCGTCGAAGCCCAGGATCAAGTCGGCGTTGCCCGTATTGATCCGCGCCGCGCCGGGCCAGGCCGAGCGGCTCAAAGTGAGATGCGAAACCACCGCGCCGCCCTTCTGGGCCAAGCCGGTCTGGTCCAAAGTTGAAACTTCGAGACCGTCGATGGAGGCGGCGGTCGCCAGCAGCGCATGAATCGTAATCACGCCCGTGCCGCCGATGCCGGGCGACAGAATCCGGTAGCCGCCGGGCCCAATCGCCACCATTTCCTTGGGCTCCGGCAAAACTTCGAGCGCCGGCAGTTTCCGCTCAGGCAAGCCCGAACCGGCCGCAATCTCCACCATCACGAACGACGGGCAGTCGCCTAGCGCGCACGTATAGTCCTTGTTGCAGGACGATTGGTGGATGCTCATCTTCTGGCCCAGTTCGGTCTCCACCGGCTGCAGGCTCATGCAGTTCGATTGGGTCACGCAGTCGCCGCAGCCTTCGCAGACCTCTTCGTGAATCACCAGCCTGCGCGTCGGCTCCTGGGTCTTGCCCCGCGACCGCGACCGCCGCTTCTCCGCGGCGCACTCCTGGTCGTAGATCATCACCGTCACGCCCGCGATCTTAGGCAACTCGGCCAGCGTCCGGTTGAGTTCCCCGCGGTCGCGCAACTCGACATTCGGGGCGAAACGATCGCGCGCCTCGTCATAGATCTTCACGTCCTCCACCAGGACGACGATCTTCTGGACGCCCTCGGCCGCCAGCTTCCGGGTGAGTTCGGGCACCGCCAACACGCCAGAGGGCGCCTGCCCCCCGGTCATCGCCACATGGCCGTTATAGAGCAGCTTGAAGGTGATATTCACCTTCGCCGCCACGCAGGCCTGCACCGCCAGTGAGCCCGAATGGAAGTAAGTGCCGTCGCCCAGGTTCTGGAAGATGTGCTCGCGATGGCTGAAGGGCGACATGCCCACCCAAGGCACGCCCTCGCCGCCCATTTGCGTGGAGTATTCGTAGCTGCGCCCGCTATCGGGCAGCAGGATGCCCATCCCGTGGCAACCCGTGCCGCCGCCGGCCACTTGCCCCGGCAGCAGCATCGTCGACCGGTTGTGCGGACAGCCCGAGCAGAAGTTCGGCAGCCGCACCGGCGGCAGCGTCTTCGAGGCCGCCGGCTGTTGCAACGCCCGCACCCGTTCGGCGAGGCCTGCCTGGGTCAGCACGCGTTCTAGCACCGTCGCGATCATGTCCGGGTCGAGTTCGCCGTAGTTGGGTACCAAGGCGGCACCCTCATGGTCCAGCTTGCCGATGATCTTCGGCCGCACCGGCAAGTCGTACAAAGCGTCGCGCAGATGCGCTTCGAGGAAAGGCCGCTTCTCCTCGATCACCAGGATGGTGTCGAGCCCTTGGGCGAACTCGCGCGCGAAGACCGTCTCCAGCGGGAAGGTCATGCCGAACTTGGCAATGCGAATGCCGGCGGCTTCGAGTTGTCCGGCTAAGCCCGCATCGGCCAAGGCTTGCAGTAAGTCGTAGTAAGGCTTGCCCGCGGTAGCGATGCCAATAGTGGCGTTCGTAGCGCCTTCCATCCGATTGAGCTTGTTGGCGGCTGCGAAGCGCTTGGCCGCCTCGAGCCGCGGACCCACGGCTTCGCTCTCGGCGGCGATGGTCCAGGGGGCGAGCATTTTCGTTTCGCTCTTCTTCTGGTAGTCGTCCGGAATCCTGAACTGGTGCCGGTCGAGGTTCAGGTCGAGCGTGGCGCCGCCGTCGCAGACATTGGTTACCAGCTTCAGGCCCACCCAAGCCCCTGAGTAACGGGACAGGGCCAAGCCGGCCAGGCCGAGGTCCAGGATCTCTTGCGGGCTGCCCGGCACCAGCACCGGCATGGCCCAGTTCATCAGGCTGAAGTCCGATTGGTGCGGAATCGTTGAGCTTTTGCTGGCATGGTCGTCGCCAGCCAGCACCAGCGCGCAGCCTAGTCGACTGGTACCGGCGAGGTTGGCATGGCGGAAGATGTCGCCGCTGCGGTCGACGCCCGGGCCCTTGCCGTACCAGATGCCAGCCACGCCGTCGACGCGCGCCGGCCCCATCGTATGGAGGATTTGCGCGCCGTAAATGGCCGTGGCGCCCAAGTCTTCGTTCACGGCCGGCCAGTGGTGCACTTCGTGCTCGGCGAGGAGCTTGCTCTCCTTGTTCAAGGCGAGGTCATAACCGCCAAGCGGCGAGCCCTCGTAGCCGGAGATCAGCACGCCGGTGTTCAAGCCCGCGCGGCGGTCGAGCCGCATTTGGTCCAGGGGCAGGCGCACCAGTGCCTGGATCCCGGTCAGATAGGCTTTGCCCGCGGTGCGCGTATATTTTTCGCTAAGGTCCAAGCTGATCCATCGTATCAGGAGGGAGAGAGATACAATACAGGGCGTATGGCTTTACCGCGCACCGTCCTCGTGAAACAACATCTCACCGATCGCCGCATCGGCGACATCCCGGCCGAAGTACAGAAGCAGCTCTCGGGCTCCGGCCTCGGGGCGAACCTCGCGCCCGGCTCCCGCATCGCCGTCGGCGTCGGCAGCCGCGGCATCTCGAACATCGCCACCATTGTGCGCGCGGTGGTCGACTACTGGAAGTCGCGCGGCATGCAGCCGTTCATCTTCCCCGCCATGGGCAGCCACGGCGCCGCCACGGCCGAAGGCCAAGCCGACGTACTGGCCCACTACGGCATCCACGAAGCGACCATGGGCGTGCCGGTGGTTTCGGACTTGGGCGTCGTAAGCGTCGGCAAAACCGATGACGGCATCGAAGCCTTCATGGATCAGAACGCCTTTGAAAGCGACGGCGTCATGCTGATCGGCCGCGTCAAGTGGCATACCGATTTCGCGGGTAAGATCGAAAGCGGCCTCTATAAGATGATGGCCATCGGCCTGGGTAAGTTCGCCGGCGCGCAGAACTACCATACCCACGCCTATAAGAAAGGCCTGGACCATGTCATCCGCGCCGTGGGCCGGCAGGTACTTTCCTCGGGTAAGATCCTCGGTGGCTTGGCGATTTTAGAAGATGCCCATCACAACACGGGCCTGCTCGAAGTAGTACCGGTCGCCAATATGGAAGCCCGCGAAGAGGAGTTACTCGCCCTGGCCAAAAGTTGGATGTCGCACGTACCCTTTGACCTCGATATCTTAATCCTCGACGAGATCGGGAAGAATATCTCCGGCGCCGGCATGGATACCAAGGTGGTGAATCGCTCGGTGCAAGGTGGTTATAACCCCTGGCCGAATACGCCCCACTTTCAGCGTGTTTTCGTCCGCGACGTCTCGGATAATACTTACGGCAACGCCGTGGGCCTGGGCTTGGCGGATGTAATCAACAGCCGCATGTTACCGAAGATCGACTGGAAGCCGACCCGCATTAACTCGCTGACGGCCTCGACGCCCGCCGCGATCAAAGTGCCGGTCAATTTTGCCTCCGACACCGAGTGCATCGAAAGTATGATGCCCACCGTCGGCAAGCACGACTTATCGGAAGTTACCGTTGGCCGCATCCGGAATACTCTGGAGTTAGGTTTGGTGGAATTATCGGAGAACTTACTCCCGTTAATCGCCGGCCGAGCTGACCTCGAATTACTTACTGCGCCCGCTCCGATGGACTTAGACGCCGAAGGCAACTTCCGGTCGAAGTTATCCGTGGCGCATCAAGAGTCCGGCGAGGCGTTGGCGAAGCACTAGAGAACTACCAGATAGCGTGCCGGTAGTGCTGAAGGATCTCGGTATCGGCGGTGATCGGCCGGCTTTGGGTAGCAGCGGCTTGGGCGACAATCAGCCGGTCGAAGACATCGTCCGTCCAGGTGAGCGCCACCGCCTCGTGAGAGACGAGCGGGAAAGGCAGATCGCAAAGCGCCAGGCCGATGCGGGCCCGGAGGCTGCTCAGCATCTTGGCGGGCTCAGCGGTGATCCGGTTTCGACGGTGCAGATAGGCGAGTTCAAGTTCGACGGCGGGCGAGATCAGCAGCGAATCGACTTTGTCGATTTCTCTCGCCGCCTCGCGGCTCAGCTTCTTCACTTGGCCAGCAAAGAGCCAAGCCACGATGTGGGTGTCCAGATAGGTCACAGCAGGGTTTCGACTTCACGCGCCCACTCCGCCCGCGCGGCAGCATCCCAACCGGAGGCGGTTGCCGAAAGCGGCTCTTCCTCGGAAGGCGGTGCCAAACGGGCCAGACGCGAGCCCCGGTTCAACGAAACGATGCGCAGCGTCGATCCTTTGTGCGTGAACTCGAGCTCAGTGCCCTCAGCGACGTTATCGAGGAGGCGGAAGAGGTTTTTGCGTAGTTCCGTCGTCGTCATGCGTACATGGTAACATGTACAATGTACAGATCATTGCGCTCGGCCTTAGAAGATACGCCGTAAGTCGGCGAAGGTGTCGAGGATAATCAACCGGTCGGCGTCGCGGCGTAGTTCCTGGTATTCCAGGCTCCAGGTGCGTTCGTGCGGAATAAATACGGCGCCCAGGCCACATTCCAGGGCCGGGTTGATGTCGCTTTTGGGAGAATTGCCGATCATCCAAGCCTTCGTGGGGTCCATGTGGCGTTCCTCTACTAACTGCCGGTAGGCCGTTGGGTTTTTCTCGCGCACAATGCCGGTATGGGCAAAGAAATGGCCGATGCCGGAGCGTTCCACCTTCAGGCGTTGCTCTTCGAGGTCGCCTTTGGTGAAGAGAGTCAGTTCATGGTGTTCGGATAAGTGGGCCAGCGTGTCGACGACGCCAGGCAGTAACTCGATGGGCGCATCGAGAATGCGCTGGCCTAGCGAAAGCACGTGGACAATGTCGCTCTCCTTCACTTCGCGCTCCACCAGATGGTGGTAGCACTGCGTCAGGTTCCGGGCGAAGTTGGCCGCCCCGTAGCCGTTCACACGGATATTGGCGATCTCCATCTCGTCGAAGATGGCGCGCACTTGGTCAGTCGGCAAGTGCGAATGATCGAGAAACTCGAAGAATTGCGCGAAGGCGTCCTCGAAGTAAATGTTATTTTCCCAAAGCGTGTCATCGGCGTCGATGATCAGGTGGCTACGAGGAGGGCTACGAGGAGGGCTACGAGGAGGGATAGTGCCGGCCATGTCCGTTGGTGTGGGCCACTTTCTTAATCTGTTCGGCCGCCGCTTGCCGCCGTTGGTAGTTGGGCAGATAGTCGAGTAACTTGCGCAGCCGGACAGGTTCGGAGCGCGTAGCCAGCAACTGCTGTTTGAATTCGAGGTCGGGCAGGCCTTGGGCGAGTTGGAAGCTCAGTTGGGAATGGGTGAAGTCGACGGAGAAAGGTCTTTCGTCGTCCGGCATAGGGAAGGCTTGGCGAAAGGCGGCGATGGTGTGTTCGCGTAAGTCGAGGGGGATTTCGTCTTCGGCGTCGGAGAAGAAAGTCACTTCGGCTTGGAGGAAGTTCCGATCCTGGTTAAGGGAGGCGATCTCGAAGCGGCTTTCGCCCAGGGTGACGATGTCCAACTGGCCGTCAGGAGCTTCTTCAAGCACGCGGGTGACGCGGGCCGTGCAGCCGAGATTCACCACGCCACGGTCGACAGCGAGCACGATGCCAAAGGCACTCTCGTCGCGCAGCACTTCACCGATCATCTCCTTGTACCGCTCTTCGAAGATGTGCAGCGGGAGCTCGGTGCCCGGCAGGAGTACAACATTCAGCGGAAACAGTGGGACTAGCACTCCTTGGATCGTAACATGCCATGTTACTCTCGTCTGGTGCAATGCAAAGACAAGGTGGTGATCGTTACGGGGGCCAGCGAAGGGATTGGCTTGGCCTGTGCGCGCGCCCTCCTCGAGCGAGGCGCCCAAGTGGCGGGCATCGCGCGCAACGAAGCGAACTTGGGCCGCACCGCCGGACTCTTCTCTATCCCCGGCGATCTCACTGAGCCCGGCTTTGCCGCCCGCGCCGTCGAGCAGACCTTCGCCCGATTCGGCCGCGTGGATATCCTCATCAACAACGCCGGCGTGGGCCTTTATGCGCCCAGTTGGCAAGCGTCGATGGACGATACGCGCCGCTTGTGGGAGCTGAACTTGATGGCGCCGCTCGCGCTGATCCAAGCGGTGGTGCCGTCGATGCGCGCGCAAGGCGAAGGCTACATCGTGAACGTCGGCTCCATCGCCGGCAAGATGACTCTGCCCTGGCTGACGCTCTATTCGGCCAGCAAATACGCCCTGGGCTCTTTGACCGACGGCCTGCGGATTGAGCTGGCGGGCACGGGCATTCGCACCATGACCGTCTGCCCTGGTTACGTCCGCACCGATTTTCAGCGACACGTGCTGGGCGGGCAGCCGCCGGCCCACATCTTTCGCGCGCGCGGCATGGCGATAACGCCGGAGCAATGCGCCGCCGCCATTTTGCAAGGGATTGAACGCAACCAGCGCACCGTAATGACGCCGCGCCTGGGTTGGGCGGTCATCGCCGCTGCACGCCTGTTTCCGCGGCTGGTGGACTGGCAACTACGCCGCATTAACGAAAGCCATTCCGTATGATTCTGCAACTCAAAAACACCCCCGGTATTTATCTGGTCGGCTTCATGGGCAGCGGCAAGTCCACGGTGGGCCGGCGATTGGCCGCCGACTTAGGCTGGCCGTTTGAAGACCTGGATCACGTGATTGAAGCGCGGGAGAACACGACGATCAGCGCCTTGTTCGCCGAGCACGGCGAGGCGGAGTTCCGCCGCCGCGAGAGCGCCGCTTTGCGGCAGGCGATGTCGAAGGTGCCGCGCGGGAATCCGCTGGTGCTGGCCTTGGGGGGCGGCGCCTTTAGCCGGGAAGAGAATCGCTCGCGTCTCTCTGGCCACGGCATCACCATTTGGCTTGAGTGTTCGCTTGAGCGTTGCCGGGAGCGCGTCGTCAAGGAGCGCCACCGGCCCTTGGCGAAGGACCCCGAGGCGTTCAGCGCTTTGTTCCGCGCCCGCCAACCCGCGTACGCTTTGGCCGACTTCCAGATTGACGCCGACTCCGACGACGATACGGAGACTGTCCGTCGCATTCTCGCGCTGGGGCTAGTATCATGAAGGCTCATGCCGGTACTGGATATTGACGCCATCAAAGACATCTTGCCCCATCGCTATCCGTTCCTGTTGGTGGACCGGATACTCGAAATGGAGGAAAACCGCATTGTCGGCCTTAAAAACGTCAGCATCAATGAGCCGTTCTTCATCGGGCACTATCCAAACTATCCGGTGATGCCGGGCGTGTTGATTGTGGAGGCGATGGCGCAAACGGCGGGCGTGCTGGTGCTGAGCCAAGTGCCGGATCGCCACACCAAGGTGGTGCTGATGGCCTCGATTGAAGAAGCGAAGTTCCGCCGTCCGGTGCGCCCCGGCGACGCATTGCGCATGGAGCTGACTTACATCAAGAAGAAGTCCACCATCGCGAAGATGAAAGGTATGGCCACGGTGGACGGGGTCGCGGTCGCTGAAGCGATTGTGATGTGCACGATCGCGGAACGGGGGTAAAGATTCACCCGACCGCCATTATCGACCCCTCCGCGCGCGTGGACCCCAGCGCCGAGATTGGCCCCTACGTCATCATCGGCGCCGACGTGGAGATCGGCCCGCGCACGCGCCTGATGGCCAACGTATGCCTGGAAGGGCCCACCGTGATCGGGGCGGATAATCTCTTCTATCCTTATTCCACGGTCGGGTTGGCGTCGCAGGATAAGAAGTATCAAGGCGAACGTACGGAGACGCGCATTGGCGATCGCAATACGATTCGCGAATTTGTCACCATTCATCGCGGCACGGCTGGCGGCGGCGGCGTTACGGCGATGGGGAGCGATAACTTAGTGATGGCTTACGCGCATGTCGCCCATGACGTGCGGATTGGCAACCATACGGTAATCGCCAACGGAGTTACTTTGGCCGGTCACGTTACGGTGGAGGACTGGGCGACGATCGGCGCCTTTACGGGAATCCATCAGTTCTGCCGTATCGGCCAGCATGCGATGATTGGCGGCTATAGCGTAATTCTGCAGGACGTGCTGCCTTTCTCGATTACCTCGGCCGAGCGGGTGACGAAGGCTTATGGCGAAAACAAGATCGGCCTTGAGCGCCGCGGATTTACTCCGGTGCAGATCAGCGCTTTGCACAAGGCATTTCGCTGGCTGCGTGATAAGAAGCTGAATACTACGCAGGCGGTCGAGAAGATGCGGGTCGAGTTGCCAGCCGATGCCACGCTCGACCAGTTACTCGCCTTTATCCAAAGCTCCGAACGCGGATTCATTAAGTAAATGAAGTACGGCCTCATTGCCGGGAACGGCCGCTTTCCGATCCTGGCGCTCGAGGCGGCGCGGGGCCTGGGGCATGAAGTGGTGGCGATCGGCATTGAGGAAGAGGCTTCGCCTGAGATCGCGCAATTAGCTACGAAGACTTATTGGATTTCGCTCGGTGCGTTGAGTAAGTTGATCGACATTTGCCATCAGGAAAAGGTGACTGAAGTGATCATGGCGGGCCAGGTGAAGCACGCTAAGATCTTCTCTGCCATTCGGCCGGATTGGCGTTTGGCGAAGTTACTATTTTCTCTGGAGGCGAAGAATACCGAGGCGTTGATCGGCGGCGTGGCGAAGGTGCTGGCCGACGAGGGGATCACCTTGGGGGATTCGACGCGGCTCTTGAAGCCACTGCTGGCCAGCGAGGGCGTGCTGACCAAGCGCAAGCCCAGCGACGACGAGCGCAAGGACTTGGACTATGGCCGCCGCGTGGCCAATGCCCTGGCCCAGGTGGATGTCGGCCAAAGCGTGGCGATTGCCGAGCGGGCTTGTGTCGCTCTCGAAGCGATGGAAGGCACCGATGCCATGTTGCAGCGTGCCTCCGGTTTGGTGGATGGCCGGCCGTTGCGCCTGGTGAAGGTGTCGCGCCGGCGTCGGCACTTACAGTTCGATGTGCCGGTGGTGGGCCCTGGGACGGTCGCCGCCATGAAGCAGAGCGGCGCGACGGCGCTGGCGGTGGACGGTGGACGCACCTTACTGCTGGACCGTGAGGAGATGATCGACGCCGCCAATGCCGCTGGAATTAGTATCATTGGGTATCCACCGGCTGACTAACTAACATGCGTTCATTGCTGTGCGGCACGGCTTATCACGAGTTACACCGGGCGGGCGCGGACTTCCTGGCTGCCCATCGCCCGGGCGAAGTATTGGTAATTGGCGCTTCGCGGGGGGTGGCGGAGGACTTTGCACGGTCGGTGTCGGAGAACGGGACGCTGGGCGTCCACACGGTGACGCTGACGCAAGTGGTGACTACTCTGGCCGCTGAAGAGGTGGCCGCCCGGGGACTCACGCCTATCAGCGGGTTAAGCCAGGAGGCGTTGGCGGCCCGGGTGGTACATGGCACTTACGATGCGCTCGACTACTTTGGCCCCGTGGCGCGCATGCCGGGCTTTGTGCGCGCATTGACGTCGACGCTAAAGGAACTACGGCTCGAATCGGTGGATCTTACGGCACTGAAGGCAGCGGGTGAGCCCGGGCCGGATTTGGCTCGCTTTGCTGAGGCTTACGGGGCCGAACTTACAGCCCGAGGCTTAGTAGATTGGGCGATGTTACTGACGTTGGCCGAGTCGATCGCGGCGCGGGGCCAACATCCGTGGCTACGTTTACCGATGTTATGGCTCGATCTGCCGGTGCGCTTCGCCCGGCAACGGAGCTTCCTGCGGGTGCTCGCCGGCCAGGCCCCTTCGTTACTGGCCCTCGGAATCAGTCGCGATGCCGAGTCGCGGTTGGCACTTGGCGACTTACTCGGAGTTACCGCCGAGCAGCAGCCGGCGGTGGCGGGAAATACTCTGGGCCGCTTGCGCCGCGATCTTTTCGCCCCGCAGTTGGAGATGGCCGAGCCGACGGATGCGTCGCTCGACTTATTCTCCGCCCCAGGCGAGGGGCTGGAGTGCGTAGAGATCGCGCGCCGGATCCACGCGGCGGCCCGTGCCGGCACGCCGTTCGATGCCATGGCCATTGTCCTGCGTGGCGCGGATCGTTACCAGCCGTTACTCGAAGAAGCGTTGCGGCGCGCCGGCGTGCCTTTCTATGCGAGCCGGGGTACGGCGCGGCCCGATCCGGCCGGGCGTGCTTTTCTGGCTTTGTTGGCTTGTGCGTCGGAGGGCTGCTCCGCTTCGCGCTTTGCCGAGTATCTATCGTTGGCCCAAGTGCCGGACTTGAATCCAGAAGGTGAACCCTTGCGGGTGCGGGCAGCGGGCGCGGCGATGCAGGACGAGGTGCTGGCCGCCTTCGCCGCGCCGGAAGAGGAGTTGCCGGAGCCCGAAGACAAGAGCGTGCCGTTAGCTACTCCCGCCGGTTGGGAACGCCTGTTAGTCGACGCGGCGGTGGTGGGTGGGCGCGCTCGTTGGGTGCGGCGGTTGGACGGCTTGAATGCCGAGCTACGCTTCCAAATGGCGCGTGCAGATCAGGACGTGGTGCCGCACCTGGAGCGCAGGCTGGGCCAGTTACGCCACTTACGCCAATTCGCCCTGCCATTGATCGACTTACTCGACCATCTGCCTGGGCAGCGCGCCTGGGCAGACTGGATCATGAAGCTTACGGAGTTAGCCGAGACGGCGCTGCGTCAGCCGGAGAGCGTACTAGGGATGCTCGCGGAGTTAGCGCCGATGGGGCAGGTAGGGCCGGTGGGTTTAGACGAGGTGTATACGGTGCTCGAAGAGCGGTTGCGTTTCTTACGCCGCGACCCCCCGCATCGAAGAGAGGGCCGGGTGTTTCTCTGCACGGGCGAAGAGGCGCGGGGACGAACATTTCCGGTGGTGTTCGTTCCGGGCTTGGCCGAAGGGATCTTCCCGCAGCGGGCCAATGAAGACCCCTTGTTACTCGATGTTTATCGTCCGGCTTTGGGTAAGTTAGCCGTGCAGGATACGCGCGTGGAGCGCGAACGCTTGTTATTGCACATTGCCGTGGCGGCGGCTGGGGAACGGATCGTCGTTTCCTATCCGCGGATGGATACGGGTAAGGCACGGCCGCGGGTGCCTTCTTTCTATGCGCTCGAAGTGGTGCGCGCCGCCGAAGGGCGACTGCCGGATTTGACAGAGTTCGGCAAACTCGCCGCTGCCGCCGCGCCCGCGCGTCTGGGCTGGCCCGCGCCGATTGACCCGAACCAGGCGATCGACAATGCCGAGTATGACTTAGCGACGCTCGAACGCTATCGCAACCGCCGCGAGGCGCGCGGGGCGGCGCGTTACTTAGTGCAGGTGAGCGATCCGCTGGCGCGCAGCCTGCGGGCGCGCTATGCTCGCTGGCGGAGTACTTGGAGCGAAGCCGATGGCTTGGTGCGTCCGGACTTACCCACACTCGATTTGATGGCTATGCAGCGGCCTTCGCAGAGTAGTTTCTCGCCCACTACATTGCAACACTTTGCCGAGTGCCCGTATAAATTCCTGCTGCATGGAATTCAGCGTTTACGGCCGCGCGAGGTAAGTGCGCCGCTGGAGCAGATGGATCCACTGACTCGAGGGGCTTTGTTTCATGAAGTGCAGAAGGAGTTACTCGAGAGCCAAGCGATGCCCGTTACTCGAGAAAACCTGACCGCGGCTTACGACGGGGCCGACCGGGTGCTGGATGAGTTGGCCAGGGAATATCGGGAGAAACTAGCGCCGGCCATTGCGCGAGTGTGGCAGGCAGAAGTGGAAGAGTTAAGGACAGATCTGCGCGGATGGTTGCGGCAGGTAGCCGCGGCGGGTGCGGAATGGATTCCACTTCACGCCGAGTATGGATTCGGGCTGAAGGAGTCGACGGTGCCGGCGGCTACGATCTTGGGTGAGTATCAACTGCGGGGCAGTGTCGACTTAGTGGAGAAACACTCTTCTCAACCAACGCTGCGCATCACGGATCATAAGACCGGCAAGGCACCGGAGAAGCAGCCAGTATATGTCGGCGGAGGAACGGTATTGCAGCCTACGTTGTATGCGTTGGCGATGGAGCAGTTACTCGGCCAACCCGTTGAATTCGGCCGGCTTTTCTACTGTACGCAGCGAGGCGGTTACCGGGAAATGCAGGTGCGGATGAACGAGCAGGCACGCCTCCATATTGGCCGGATTTTAGCCATTGTAGAAGAAGCAGTGAGCACGGGATTTCTGCCCGCGGCGCCCACGCAGGAGGCTTGCGGGCGTTGCGACTACAGGCCGGTTTGCGGACCTTACGAATACGAGCGCTCTCGCCGTAAGTCGGCGCGGTTGGAGCCGTTGTATGAAATCCGGAGGATGCCATGAGTACGGTCTACGCGCTGCCCAGCGACAGCGCCGCACGCGACCGCATCCGGCATGGGCTGGGCGAAAGTTTGTTAGTGGAGGCATCGGCAGGCACCGGCAAGACTACTGAGATGGTGGCGCGCATGGTGAATGTGCTCCGCTCCGGGGTAACGAAGATCGATCAATTGGCGGCGGTGACCTTTACCCATAAGGCGGCGGGTGAAATGAAGCTTCGCCTGCGGCAGGAACTGGACCGGGCGCGCGGCAACAGCATGGGCGCGGATCGGGCGCACCTGGAGCATGCGCTGCAGCATTTGGAAGAGGCGTCGATCGGCACGATCCATGCGTTTTGCGCGCAGATTCTGCGGGAGCGGCCGGTGGAGGCTCGGGTTGACCCGGCCTTTGCCGAGATTACCGATTATCAGCGCGACCGCCTCTATTCGCGTGCTTTCCGGGGTTGGATTCAAGACCGGCTGCAGGAGGATTCGCCCGGCGTGCGGCGTGCGCTGAGCCGTTTGGCGTGGACGAAGCGAGGGGATCGTTCGCCCTTGGATGACTTACGTTACGCGGCGATTCAGTTAGTGGAGTGGCGTGACTTCACCGCACCCTGGACTCGCGTTCCCTTTGATCGACACGGCGCTATCGACCAGATTGTGGGCCATGTGCTGGCCGTGGGTCCGAAGTTGAATCAGAACTTCGCCGTCGTGCGGGAGTTGGCTACGGGCATTGCTCGCGCGGATGATATCTCCCGCCGGGATTATGATGCTCTCGAGGCGCAGTTAGTAAAGTTGCACCGCGACTTGATTTACAACAAGCGTAAGGGCGTCGAAGATCTAACGGCGGCGCTGACCACGTTCAAGACCTGCGCCGACGCGGACTTGGCGGCAGAGCTAAAAGAAGAGCTGGCGGGCTTTGTGGATCGGTATGAGGATCTGAAGCGCCAGTCCGGGCAACTCGACTTTTTGGATCAGTTACTCCTGACGCGCGACTTGATCCGGGATAACTTGCAAGTGCGCACTTATTTGCAGCAACGTTTCTCGCATATCTTTGTGGACGAGTTTCAGGATACCGATCCGCTGCAGGCGGAAATCATCTTACTGCTGGCAGCGGACGACCCGCAACAAAAAGATTGGATGCGGGCGCGTCCCGTCGATGGCAAGTTGTTTGTGGTGGGCGATCCTAAGCAGTCGATCTATAAGTTTCGTCGGGCCGATGTGTTGCTCTACCAAAAGCTGCGGCACAATCTGATCGGCTGTGGCGTCGGCGTCGTGCAGTTGACGCGAAGCTTCCGTTCCGTCCGGCCACTGCAGGAGTTTGTGAACGCGGCCTTCGCGCCGGAGATGAATGGCGATGAAACGGCGGGCCAGGCGAGTTACGCGCCTCTGCTGCAGGGCGAACCGCACGATGCGATTCAACCCGCCGTGGTGGCCCTGCCGGCACCGAAGGTTTATGGCTTCCGCGACGTTAGCCGGAAGGTGGTGGCGGAAAGC
>JBBQQS010000017.1:0-21944 GCA_038215525.1 Bryobacterales bacterium | reverse complement strand
CCGACATCCAGGTCTTCCCCACCAGCGTGGGCAATCGAAACCTGATCTTCGTCAAGGTGCTTACTGACCAAGGGATCCACGGTATCGGCGAAGCCTACTCCTGCGGGCCCGACGAAGCCACCGTGAAGGTGATCGAGGACTTCAAGACTTGGCTCATCGGGCAAGACCCGCGCAACATCCAGTACCTCTGGGACCTGATGTACAACTTCTCCCGCTTCCCCGGCGGCAGCGTGGTCAACTCCGCCCTCAGCGGCATCGAGCACGCCCTATGGGACATCTCCGGCAAAGCCGTGGGCTTGCCCGTCTACATGTTACTTGGCGGCAAGGTGCGCGACCGGATCCGCGTCTACCAAAGCGCCGGAGGTAACGAGCCCGCGCAAGTGGCCGAGTCCGCGAAGCGCTTGGTGGAGAAGTACGGCTACACCGCGGTGAAGATGTCGCCGCACATGGCGAACACCAACGCCCGACCCGTCAACTACGTCACCCGCATGGCCGGCCAGCGCGTCCGCGCCGTGCGTGAAGCCCTGGGGCCCGACATCGACATCGGCGTCGACATCCACGCAAAATTCTTCGAAGTTACTCGCGCGATTCGCATGGCGCGCGAGATTGAGCCTTACAATCCCATGTGGCTGGAGGAGCCCGTGCGGCCCGAAAATATCGATGCCATGAGTAAGTTGGCCGAGCACGTCGAAATTCCTCTGGCCAGCGGCGAATGCAACTATACCCGCCACGAATTCCGCCCCTTACTGGCCGCCCAATGCCTGGACTTTGTGCAGCCCGATATCTGCGTCTGCGGCGGTATCCTCGAAATGAAGAAGATCGCCGCCATGGCCGAAGCCGCCTTCGTCCGCATCGCGCCGCACAACCCCATGGGCCCTGTGGCGACCGCCGTGAATGTGCACTTCGCCGCTTCTACACCCAACTTCTTCATCCTCGAATATCACCCCGACGACGAAGCGCCCCGCAAGGATATCCTGAAGGAACCGCTGATGGTGAAAGACGGCTATCTTCCCTTGCCGACCAAACCCGGCTTGGGTATCGAATTAAACGAAGATTACGTCCGGCGCAATCCGCCGAAGCGTTGGAAGCGCGGTTTCGAATTCCGCGCCGACGGCTCAGTCGGATTTATCTAAGGAGCTACGGAAGATGTGGAAATGGATTTTACCGGCAGCATTCTTTGCAGGCCTATTGGCTTTATCGCAAACCCCGTCGAGCACGGTGAGGGAGATCGCCCCTGGCGTCTGGGTGCGCCTCGGCGACCGGACCCGCAATCAACCCGCCAACGCCGGCTGGGTCATCTTCAAGGACTATGTACTGGTGATCGACGCCAATTTTCCCTGGGGCGCCAAGGAGATTCTACCCGCGATCCGCAAGACCTCCAGTAAGCCGATCCGCTTCGTCTTCAACACCCACTATCACGGCGACCACGCCTACGGCGGCAGTATCTTCACCGACCAAGGCGCGCAGATCGTCTGCTCCACCGATTGCGGTTTGGAGTCCGTCACCAAAGGCCAAGCCGGCTGGGACAAGAACACCGCCACCGGCGAATACAGCCTGAAGCCTTACAAGCTGGCCCACCCCAGCCTCACCTTCGGCGACTCCCTCGTCTTCGACGACGGCGAGCACAAAGTGGAACTCCGCAAAATGGGCCCCGGTCACAGCAAAGGCGACTCCGTGGCTTGGCTACCCAAGGAGAAGATCCTCTTCACCGGCGACATGTGCGTCAACTGGGGCACCGGCAACAACGTCGCCGACGCCGACGCTGACCTCGA
Organism: Bryobacterales bacterium; assembly: GCA_038215525.1. Classification (GTDB taxonomy): domain Bacteria; phylum Acidobacteriota; class Terriglobia; order Bryobacterales; family Bryobacteraceae; genus JALHNI01. Next base: position 20,172 of record JBBQQS010000017.1, on the reverse strand, counting down.
TAACTGGCTCCGCGCCCTCGACCGTATGGCGGCGCTTTCGCCCACCCAAGTCGTCGTCGGCCACGGCACCATCGGCAGCATCAAAGACCTGCGAGCCCAACACGCCTACCTCGCCGACATGGTGGACGCCGTCCGCCACGGTATCGCCGCCGGCAAGACCGAGGACGAAGTCGGCGAGACCGATCTTACTCGCCACGCCATCGGCGCATCGAAACCGGCTAATGTATCCTCGCTCAAGGCCGTCTACCGGAAGATGAAGAGGTAGAGTTTCATCGAACTGCAGCGAAAAGTCTGCTATCGTTACCGATTGATGCGATGGGTGATACTTGCGCTGCCGTTATCGCTACTGGCGCAGACTTATACAGTCGACCAGGCGGTGGCTACGGCTCTGGAAAAATATGCGGGTGTCCGCGTATCGAGCGAGAAAGTGACGGAAGCTGCACAGGCGATTAACTTGGCGCGGACGGCCTACTTGCCGCAAGCAGATTTTCTGGCCCAAGCCAACCGCGCGACGCGCAATAACGTCTTCGGCATGCTGCTGCCGCAGTCGACTCTGCCCGGCATTTCCGGACCGCCATTGGCGGAGAATTCGATGACCAATGTGTGGGGCACCGCCGTGGGCTTCCTGGTGAGTTGGGAGCCTTTCGACTTTGGTTTGCGGGCCGCGAAGGTGAATGCGGCAACGGCTCACCAACGGTCCTCCGAGGCTGCCTTGACGCGGACCAAGTTCGAGATCGCCGCGGGCGCTGCCGATGGATTTCTAACGGTGCTGGCCGCTGAGCAGATTGTACGGGCTGCCGCGGCGGCCGTGGCGCGGGCGAAGACTTTGGAAGAGATTGTGGGCGCGCAGGTGCGAGCCGAATTACGGCCCGGCGTCGATGCGATGCGGACGAAGGCCGAAGTGGCACTGGCCGAAGGGCAACAGATTCAGTCCGAGCAGGCGGTCGCCATGGCGAAGGCTTCGTTGTCGCAGTTTTTGATGGTAAGTGAATTTACGGCCGCGCCCGGGGCCTTGCTGGATACGCCTCCGGCAGCAATTTTGGCGCAGGCCGATTTACGCGCGCACCCAGCGGCTAAGGAGAGGTCGGCGTTGGTGGAAGAGTCGCAGGCGAAGCAGAAGATGCTCGATAAGGCTTATTACCCGAAGTTCAACTTACAGGGGTCCACTTACGCGCGAGGGACCGGCGCTAATCCGAATTTCACTACGGGCGGAGCGTTCTCCGGCCTAGGGCCGAATATCGTGAACTGGGGAGCGGGGCTTACCGTTACTTTTCCAGCCATGGCTTTACCGGGCCTACGGATCCAGCGCGGCATCGACGCCAGCCAGACCCGGGCCGAGCAGCAGCGGTTGGAACAAGTGGTGCAGGACTTAGCGGCAAAACTAGCCCGCGCCAACGCGCAGTTGACGGGTGCGCGCCGGTTAGTCGAGAAGATTCCCGTGCAGCTCGAGGCGGCGCGCGCCGCGGAGTTACAGGCGACAGCCCGTTACAAAGCGGGTTTGGGGACGATTGTTGAGGTAGCCGAAGCCCAGCGTCTACTGGCTCAAACGGAGATCGACGAGAGTTTGGCGAAGTTAGCCATTTGGCGGGCGATGTTGGCGGTTTCGACGGCGCAGGGCGATATTGAGCCGTTCTTGAAGGCTGCCGTGGGCGGGGGGAAGTAAGCGATGGGTTTGGTTCGCTTCGCTTTGCGCCATCCGGTGACCGTTCTGGTCGGTGTCATCACGATTCTGTTGGGCGCTTGGCTCGTGCAGCAACGAATGAAGGTGGATATTTTCCCCACCGTGGGGTCGCCCGCGATCTACATCGCACAACCCTATGGCGGGCTGGACCCTGCACAGATGGAAGGCTTCGCAACTTACTACTACGAGTATCATCTGCTCTATGTGAACGGAATCCAGCGGGTGGAGTCGCGTTCCATTCAAGGGGCGGCGCTGATCAAGTTGACCTTCTTTCCGGACACCGATATGAATGCGGCGATGGCGGAAGTCGTATCCTACGCGAACCGGTCCCGGTCATTTATGCCGCCCGGTGCCGTGCCGCCGTTTATTACTCGATTCGATACGGGTTCGATTGCGATCGGCCAGTTAGTGTTTTCGAGCGCCACCCGGCTACCGGCGGAGATGCAAGATATTGCCATTAATCGGGTACGGCCTTTGTTTGCGACCTTACCCGGAGTGTCCGCGCCGCCGCCCTTCGGTGGGAACCAACGAACCATCGTGGTGCGGCTGGATCCGGATAAGTTGCGGCAATACAGCATGTCACCGGAAGAGGTGATTACGGCAGTATCGAAGGCTAACACCGTCATTCCTTCGGGCGTTCTCCGCACCGGCGAGTTGACCCGCCTGGCCGTGTCGAACGCAGTGATTAGCGGCGACTTCAATGAATTGAACAATGCGCCGATCCGGACCGGTTCGGGCACGACGGTGTATGTTCGCGACGTGGGCGTTACCGAAAACGGTACCGATGTCGTTACCGGCTATGCCCACGTCAATGGAAAGCGCACCGTATATATTCCCATTACCAAGCGCGCCCAGGCATCGACGTTGGACGTGATTCAAAGGGTGCGCGAGAATATTCCGAACTTCCGCAAGGTGGTGCCGGATGACGTGGAAGTACGGGTGGAGTTTGACCAATCGGTTTATGTGCAGGCGGCTCTCAAGAACCTGGCGAACGAAGGCGTACTAGGCGCTTTGCTTACCGGGCTGATGGCCTTATTATTCCTTCGGGATTGGCGTGGCGCGTTGATCGTGATGATCACCATTCCAGTATCCTTGCTGGCGGCCTTGATTTTGTTATTTGCCACTGGGCAATCGATCAATATTATGACGCTCGCCGGCTTGGCCCTGGCCGTAGGCGTGTTAGTGGACGAGGCGACGGTGGAGATCGAAAACATCCACAGTCAAATGGCGCGTGGCGCAACTCGGGCCCGCGCCGTAGTCGATGCCTGCCAACGTACCGCGCTGCCACGCCTGCTCTCGATGTTGTGCGTGCTGGCGGTATTCGCGCCTAGTTTCTTTATGACAGGCGTGGGACGGCAGTTATTCGTGCCGATGTCGATGGCGGTCGGCTTTGCGATGATCGCGTCTTATGTTTTGTCCTCCACGCTGGTGCCGGTGTTGGCGACGATGCTGATGCGGCCGGGTACGCACAGTGGCGAAGGCGTGCTGGTCCGAGGGTACCGCCGGTATGTGGACTTCGTGCTTGCGTTCCGCTGGCCCGTGGCGGGCGCGTACTTAGTGGCCAGCGCTGCGGCGCTCTTTTTACTGTTACCTACGTTGGGCGTAGAGATCTTCCCGATTGCGAATCCGCTGCAATTCCGGTTACGGCTGCGCGCCCCGACGGGAACCAGAATTGAGCGGACCGAGTTAGTCGCGCTTAAGGCTCTCGATTTCATCAAGGAAGAAGCTGGAGACGTGGAAATCTCGATCGGCTTCATTGGGACACAGCCAGCCTCGTATCCGGTATCGACCATTCAGCTATGGACGGCGGGACCGCAAGAGGCGGTATTGACCGTGGCATTAAAGCCGACGGCGAAGTTAAGTGGCGAGGCGCTGAAAGAGCGGCTGCGGGCGAGGTTCGCCGCGGAGTTGCCCAAGGTAAAGCTGAGTTTCGAAGCGGGAGATATTATTTCTCAAGTAATGTCTTTTGGTTCGCCCACCCCGATCGAAGTGGCGATTCAAGGTGCGCCGTTGCCGGCGATTAAGACCCACGCGGAGAAAGTACGGCTGGAATTGGCGAAAATCACCGGCTTACGCGACTTACAGTATGTACAGGCGACGGACTATCCGACGGTGGAAATTAACGTAGACCGTGACCGGGCGGCACAGTTTGGCTTGACGATGTCCGGGGTGATGAAGAGTGTGATGACGGCGACATCTTCGTCGCGATTTGTCGAGGCTAATTACTGGCGCGATCCAGTCTCCGGTAACGGATTTCAGTTACAAGTGGAAATTCCGCAGCATCGCATGGCGGCGGTGAAGGATTTAGAGGAACTGCCGGTGATGAACCATGGCCAATCCCGGCCGTTGTTGGGCGATATCGCGACCTTCAAGAATGGCACCGCGATGGGCGAGTTGACGCGCTACAACTCGCAAAGGGCCTTGTCTTTGACCGCGAATTTACACCAGGTGGCATTGGGCGATATTGCACCCGAGGTATTAGCGGCGGTGGCCCGGGCGGGAGAGCCGCCGAAGGGCATTACCGTAAACATCGCCGGACAGATTCCGCCACTGAACGAAACGATGGCGGGTTTGAAATCCGGCCTATGGCTAGCGGTAGCCGCAATCTTCTTGCTGCTGGCGGCGAATTTCCAGAGTTTCCGGCTGTCGCTGGCCATCATTGCCACGGTGCCGGCAGTATTAGTCGGTTCGGCGCTGGCATTGAAACTGACGGGGACGACTTTGAATATCCAGTCGTTTCTGGGCGCGATTATGGCGGTGGGCATCGCGGTGGCGAACTCGATCCTGCTAGTCAGTTTTGCCGAACGCGCGCGGCGCGACGGAATGACGGCGCGAGAATCGGCGAGCGAAGGCGCGACGGGACGCTTGCGCGCGATCCTGATGACGGCGACAGCGATGCTTGCCGGGATGATTCCGCTGGCGCTAGGCTCGGGCGAGGGCGGGGCGCAGACCGCGCCGCTGGGCCGGGCGGTGATGGGTGGACTGGCGATGGCCACGCTCGCGACGCTGACCGTTTTACCAGCGTTCTATGCGATTTTGCAAGCCCGTGTGGCGACGCAGTCGGCGTCGCTTGACCCTGATGATCCGCAAAGCAGTTTTTATGAAAATCTTACTCCTCGTTAGTAGCTTGGTGGCGAGCCTTAATGGGCAGATGACGGTTGAGGTCGCCAAGGTGGTGGCGCAGCCGGTGGATAAAGTGCGTAAGTTGCCGGGCGAAATTACGCCTTACCAAAGCGTAGAGCTAACGGCGCGCGTGCCAGGTTATATCGAGGAGATGCGGGTCGATGTGGGCTCAGTAGTGAAGAAGGGCGACCTGATCGCGCGGCTGAGTGCACCGGAGATGGACGCGCAGATTGCCGAAGCGAAAGCGCGGATTGGCACCAGTGAGGCCCAACGGGCGGAAGCCGAGGCGAAGTTACTCGGAACCCAGGCTACTTATGACCGCCTTAAAACGGCTTCGGCAACTCCGGGTGCCATCGCGGGGAATGAGTTGGTGTTGGCCGAAAAAGCGGTGGAGGCGGCGCGCAGTCTCGTGCGTTCCTTCGAGCGATCCGTTGAGGCGGGTAAGTCCAGTGTGCGGGCGCTCGAGGACGTGAAGGGGTACTTAGAGTTGAAGGCCCCATTCGAGGGAGTAATTACCGAGCGTTACCTGCATCCGGGCGCACTAGCGGGGCCGCAATCGGGTCCGTTGGTGAAGTTACAACAATTGGGGCGGCTACGTTTGATTGCGGCGGTACCTGAAGCCGACTTAGGCGGGATTGCTTATGGCGTGCGAATTCCATTTACAGTACCGGCATTTCCCGGGGAGACGTTCGGGGCGATGATCGCGCGGGTGCCGCGCGTGGTGGACCCGAAGACGCGGACGATGTCGATTGAGCTTGAGTTCGCGAACGCCGGCGGGCGTTTGGCACCGGGCATGTATCCCGAATTGCAGTGGCCGGTGCGCAAGGGCAGGCCGTCATTGTTGGTGCCGCCGACGGCAATTGTCACCACGACGGAGCGGTCCTTTGTGATACGCATCACTAATGGCAAGGCGGCTTATGTGAACGTGAAGCGCGGTGCGGCGAGCGGGGAATTGGTGGAAGTGCAAGCGGCGTTAAGCGAAGGCGACGTGGTGGTCAAACGGGGTACGGACGAACTGCGCGAGGGGACGGCGCTGCGAGCCAAGTGACTTGAAACGAATCGGGAGTTGTACGATAATCTGTACATGAACGCTTTTTCGTACACATACGTGCGCAACCATTTGGCGGAGGTGACGGATAAGGTCTGCCAGGATCACGCACCGGTGGTGGTGACGCGCCAAGGGGCGGAGGCCGTGGTGATCCTCTCGCTGGAAGACTATCGTTCGATGGAAGAGACGGCCTACCTGATGCGGAGCCCGGCCAACGCCGCTCGCCTTACCGAATCGATCGCCAGTTTGGCGCGAGGGGAAGGCAGAGAACGGGCCTTGATCGAGGACGAATGAACATTCGTTTCTCCGCGCAGGCGTGGGACGAATACCTTTATTGGCAGCAGAATGACCGGGCGATGGTGCGCCGGGTGAATCAGCTGATCCGCGAAATCCGGCGAGAACCGTTTTCCGGGGTTGGCCAGCCGGAGGCTTTGCGCTTCCAATGGTCAGGATATTGGTCGCGCCGTCTCGATCAGGAGCATCGCTTGGTGTATCGAATCGTGGAAGGCGAGCTCGAGATTGCGCAGTGCCGTTATCACTACGGGGCCACTTAGGCCCAGACGTCGGCGAGGCGGCGGTCGGCGTCGCCGAAGCGGTCAAGCTTGACGCCCATGCTGTCCATCAGCGAAAGATACAAGCTGCAGGCTTTGCGATTTTCGTCGCCGCGCTCCATGTAACTGAGGACGCGGCCGCCCTTTAAGCCGGCGCTTTTGCCGCCAGCGAGTAAGACGGGAATTTCGTCGGCGCTGTGGGTGTTGCCGTCAAGTAAGTTCGAGCTCAGCATAAGAATCGAGTTATCGAGCAAGGTCGACCCGCCTTCGTCGATGGCCTTCATGCGCTGGACGAGGTAAGTGTACTGCTGCATGTGATACTGATTGGTCTTCAAATACATGGCTTCGATGTCGGGGGCGTTTCCGTTGTGGGTGAGGTCGAGGTGGAGGGCGCCGCGGACGCCGGGGAGGAATTTGAAGTTCATCTGCGAAAGGTCGTTGTTGAGCATCAGGCTGACGATGCGGGTTTTGTCCATCTGGAAGGCGAGGACGATGATGTCGAGCATCAGCTTCATGTGGGCGGGAACGTCCTGGGGGAGTTCGTCGGCGGGGCGCGGCATGTTGGGCTGCTTGAGGGTGGGGCGCCAGCCTTCGAGGCGCTCTTCCTGAGAGGCACGGGCGATGCGCTTTTCGATGTCGCGGACGCTTTCGAGATATTCGTCCAGTTTCTTCTGGTCGCCGCCGGAGATTTTGGGCTTGAGGCTGGTGGTTTGTTGGAGGACGGCGTCCAAGATGCTGCGGTCGAGTTGGCGGCCTTTGCCGTCGCCGACTAACTGGTCGAAGGCGCGGGCGGGGTAGATCTCTTTGCTGGCGGGCTTGGTGGGCGAGGCCCAGGAGATGGCGGAGCCATAGAGCATCGAGAGGCCGTCTTCGAGGCGGAGTTCGTTGGGCTCAATGCCGAGGACGAGGCTGGGGATGGCGGTGTTGCCGCCGATTTGCTTGGCAAGGATTTGGTCAAAAGAAGTGCCGACCCTGATGTCGCTGGGGTCGAGGCTGACGGGCGCGCCGGAGAGCAGGTTCATGCGACCGAGGTGCGGACTCTTCGAGACGAAGGCCGATTGGTGGTAGAGGCCGCGCAAGAAAACGAGGTCCTCGGCGATGGGGGCAAGGGGCTCGGCAGCCTTGCCGAAGGTCATTTGGGCGCCGGCGCCTTTGGCCCACCAATGGGCCGGCTCCACGCCGTTCGAGAAGTAGATGGTGGCGAAGCGAAGCGGGGGCTGGTTCGATGCTTTGGGCTTCTCATCGGCGCCCAGGAGGGGCATGGATTCTAGCCACGGCAGGGCCAAAGCCACGCCCGTGCCGCGCAAAAAATGACGTCTCGATTTCATGGGGTTCCTTGTCCTCCTGCGGGAGTCGAATTTGAGTGACGAGCCAAGGTGCGCGACGCTTCGCGCGCGAGGCGATGTTGGAATTGGCGGCTGCTGACGATGGCCGTGGCGAGGTCGGCGATGGTGGCGTTGCCGCCCATCTGCGACATGCGCTCAATCAGCACTTCGTCGGAGGGCTGCACGGTGCGGCCCAAGGCGTAGCCGACCATCTTGAAGGCCACGGTGCGCAGCACTTGCTGATTCTGGGTTTGTAAGTAATTGAGCAGGCCATCGACGCCGGCGATTTCGGTTTTGTCGGCGAGCACGCCCTGGTCGTCGACGGCGTTGCCATCGGCGTATTTGGTACGGTAACGGCCCACGGAGTCGTACCGTTCGAGCGGGAAGCCGAGGGGATCGATGCGGGAGTGGCAACTGGCGCAGGTGGCGTTGCGTTTGTGGGCTTCGAGCTTTTGGCGCAGCGTGAGTCCGCCGAAGTTCTTGTCGTCGGCGGGGAGGATACCGGCGTTGGCGGGGGGAGGCGGCACTTCGGTGCCGAGGATGCGGCGGAGCACCCAATCGCCGCGTTTGACGGGGCTGGTGCGTAGCGGGGCGGAGGTCGCAGTGAGGACGGCGCCGAGGCGCAGCAGACCGCCGCGCTGGAAGCTATTGGCACCGGTGACCATCTCGAGAGCGTCCTTCGACTTCACCTCTTTAGTGACGCCATAGTGCTTGGCGAGCGGCTGATTGAGGAAGGCATAGTCGGCGTTGAGCAGTTCTTTCACTGGGCGGCCTTGGCGGATGATGTGCTCAAAGAACGTGACCGCCTCGTTGTACATCGACTCTTTCACTTCGTTGGTAAATTCCGGGAAGCGGCCGGTGTCGACGCCGCGGTGCTCGTCGAAATGATAGAAACCGAGCCATTGGCCAAAGAATTCGGTGGACATGCGGCGAGCCTTGGCGTCGGCAAGCATGCGCTTCACCTGACGCTGTAAGGCGGCGGGCTGATTCAACTCGCCGGCGCCGGCAGCGCGCATGAGTTCGTCATCGGGGATGGAGGCCCAGAGGAAATAGCTGATGCGGCTGGCGAGCTCAAACGGCGAGAGGAGTTTAGCGGGCGTGGGCGTGATGGCGCTGGCTTGCTCGACGCGGTAGAGAAACTGGGGCGCCACCAGGATGCGGGCGATGAGCGCGCGGATGGCCTGGCGATGGTCTTTGCTGGTCGAGTAAATGCGGGTGTAAAAGGCGCGGAGGTCCTGTTGTTCGGTGGCGGTAAGCGGCCGCCGCCAGGCGCGGGCGGCGAGCTTGACACAATCTTCCACATGGCCAGCTTTGCCGGCGCCGACGGCGGCTTGGGCTTCCTGATACTCGTTCAAGAGTTGGGGGACGAAGGGTCGCATTTCAGCGGGCAGGCTGGCGATTTGGGCCTTGGTGAGGGTGGCAAGGCGCAGGCCCTTGAGATCATATCGGTAGTGCTGGGCGAGCAGGCGGAAGTAGTTTTCGTGATAGTCGAAGGAGGTGTAGAGGTCCGCCCAGGCTTGGTTAAGGCGGGCGCGGGAGGCATCGTCCAAGAGGTTTTCCATGACGAAGCGGTCGTCGCGAATGTACTTCACCTTAAGCAGATACTCGTCATGTTCGGGGACGTTGAAGGTGCTGTCGAAGGGCAGCGGAACGGGGTCCTTGTCGGCGGGCGAGGCTTCGCCGTTCGAGTTGGGGGGCAGCAGTTTGGCCATCTCCATCACGCCGGCTTTGAAGCGCTGGCCGCCGGAGCTAGTGGGATCTCCGACCAAGGCGCGCGTGGGAATGCCGCGCGAGCCGCCGTCTTCGCGTTCGGAGAAGAGGATGCGGAAGACCTGATCCCGGTCCTTACCGACGTCGGCGTTGACGCGAAACTCAAGGCCGAAGGCGCCGTCCGGGATGGTGACTTCGAAGAAGACGGTGCCGGTGGAGGCAAAGTCGTTGAGGCCGATAGGGCTGCCATCGGGGCTGGTGCCGAATTTCATGCGCTCGACCGCTTCGGGGCTCAGAACCGCGCGCAAGGGTTGGGTAGGCTCCGGCGGCGGCGCGCCCTTGAGTTGGGCATTCAAGGCATTCGCCACCACGCCGCGCGGGCCGCCGTTCTTGCGGATGGCGATGGTGGGGTTACGCCAAATCACCACGGGCAGCGAGCCGGGGCGGGGATTGACGGCGGCGACATGCAGATAAATCTTCTTGGGGCCCGTGGTGGGTGGCGCGCCGCGCTGGGCGAAGCGGCCCGTGTTGTAGACGAAAGGATAGGAGGGGCTGAGCTTCAAGGAGCGGTCGTTAAACTGGAGCGGGCTTTCGTCGCCCGCGCCACCGGCGGCCACATCGCCGCGGGCGAACAGCCAACTCGGCCAAGTGATCAGATACTTTTGGATTTCGTCGCATTGGGTCCGGACCGCCTTCAGGTCGGCACCGGGCGCGGGCAGCGACTGCCAGCGGCTGGCGGCTTCGGACGACGGGTAGCCCAGGTCCTTCCGGTGCATGACCGCGGAGATGTGCTCAACAAAACGCGTGGTGAGGCCTTCGCGCTGGGCGAGTTCCTTCATCGTGACGTTCGGTTGGCCTAACTTCGCGCGATGCTCAAAAAACCAAGCTGCGTAGAAGGCTTTGCCATATTTGTCGAGGCCATAGGGGATACCGCCTTCGCCGGAGACGGTGCGGAAGCCGTACTTCGTGTGAAGGTCGCGAATGCGGTGAATGGCCGACATTTCAAAGCCGGTCTTGCCGGGGTCGGGGTAGAAGCTGACGGGGCCGGCGCCGATGACGGCGTGGTCGGCGACGCGCTTGGCGGCGGCGAGGTAGTGTTCGACGTTCGCGTCCTGCATGAACTGGACGTCGCCAAAGTTGGTGAAGCCTTCTCCGCCGGCGGCGTCGCTGGAGGCACCGATGCCGGTGTCGACGGGGATGCCGGTGAGGTCCTGAATGGTATAAGCGTATTCGCCGCTCGTGAGGCGGCGCATGGTGACTCTGCCGGGCTCGCCGTCATGGAGTTTGGCGTAGGCGGTGAGTTGAGTGCGAATGGCGGCGGCGGCTTGTTGGCGGTCAACCTCGTTGGGCTGGGGCATTTTGGGCGGCGGCATGCGCTTCTGTTCGAGTGCGGCGACCACCTTTTGCCAAGTGCGGAAGCCAGGGCCAACGGAAGGATCAGCCAGCATTTTCTCAAGATTCACGCCGCCCATGGCTGCTGGGCCATGGCACTGCAGGCAATACTGCTTGACGGTGGCGGTGGCCGCCGGGTGATTCACGGCCGCTGACTGAGCGAAAGCGGCGAAACAGGCCATCAAGGCGGTGGATCGAAGAACGCGCATGGGAACAACTCCTGGCGCTTTTACTTTATCAAACTGCGCGACGGGGCGAGTCTCCATACCAGTTCTGACGATTTCCTCGACGCGCAGGTGACACTCCCGCACACTATTTTCGACGTGGCTATTGCAATCGTGTGCATTTCTGCCGGATACTGAATTCGTATGTCGACCGAATCGCTTGCCATCCAGCCCCTGACGTCGCTTGACGAATGGGACGATCACGTTCGGGATCGATACGATCCGAACAAACCCAAGGATGCTTTTCGGCAGTACACCGACACCACGCGGCCGGGCGTCCGCGAGTTCTACCGGCAGAATCATACGCAGCAGACGCTGGCCTTTGTGCTCGCGAAGAAGAAAGAGTACGGCACGCTCGACCGCCGGCGGATGGGCATTTGGGAAGCGCTCGAATACCTGAACACGCTGGTGGACGAGAGCGACCCGGACACGGACCTCTCGCAGATTGAGCATTGCCTGCAGACAGCCGAGGCGATCCGGGCGGCGGGCGAGCCGGACTGGATGGTGCTGACCGGGCTGATACACGATTTAGGCAAGGTGCTGTGCCTGTGGGACGAGCCGCAATGGGCCGTCGTAGGGGACACCTTTCCGGTGGGCTGCGCCTGGAGCCCGAAGATCGTTTACCCGGAGTTCTTTGCGCAAAACCCGGACCACGAGGTCGCTGCTTATCAGACTGAGAATGGCATCTACGAGGCGCATTGCGGCCTCGACCACGTTCACCTGTCCTGGGGACACGACGAATACTTATCGATGGTGGTACGGGATTACCTGCCGGCCGAAGCCGTGGCGATGATCCGGTATCATTCCTGCTACCCGTGGCATCGGGAAGGGGCTTACGCCCACTTGACCAACGCCCATGATGCGCAGATGTTGCCTTGGGTGCAGCGCTTTAATCCTTTCGATCTCTATACCAAGAGCTCGTCGCGGCCGGACGTGGCGCAGTTGCGCCCCTATTATGAAGAGCTGATCGCGAAGTACTTTCCGGCCGAGTTGCGCTGGTAGCGGCTGGGCCGGTTAGCGGTTAGGCTGGCAGTTGTCTGCGGATGGGGGTGTAGGCGGCTTGGATGAAGTCCGTGGCCGCGACCATGGCTTGATCAACGTCACCGTTAGCCACCGGCACTATCACCCGGACGAGCGCCGAGTCGGTGCGATTGTCGCGAAGAGCATCCAACACGACGTAGCCCTTCGCACTGTACTCGCTCGCCACGACGCGGTCACGCGATTGATACCAATAGACCACCAGGCTTTTGTCATCACCTTTTTGGACGACATAGCGGTTCACGACAATGGGCTCACCACGGCCGGGAATCGTCAATTTGGCGAAGCTCTGTTCGTTCTGCACCCAACCGCTGCCCGGCAAACAGTTTTTGGGAGAGTGCGGGGCCTTGCCGTTGCGTTGGGAGCGGAAGGCAGCGACGAACAGACCGACAGAGGTACGGAACTTGGGGGAAGAGAAACTCCGCGTGAGCGTATCATCGGCCTTTAAGACATCTTGTACTTCCTTCTCTACGACGCCTTCCTGAAAGGTTGACCAGGTGCCGATTACCTTGGACAAGCCAGCCAACGGCGGAGCGACCGGAAGGACTTCCGCCCGCGATAAACCGTAAAAAGCAGCGGCTTGGGCCAGGAGGAGAACCGTCAGGATCTGACCGGCGCGGGTGAGCGTGAACTTCATGGGGACGTGGACCTCGTTAGTTGATTGCGGGCTCGCTGCGGGCTTTCTGCACCGTGTGATAGAGCCAATTCACCGAGTGATGCAGGACGCCCAATAGAACAAAGGCGATCATGAAAATCACCCAGCCTTCAAGCGTATGGAAGACGCCTTGGGCCAATTCTTTGTCGTACTCGGAAATGACTCCGGTGATGGTGACGCGCGCCGCGTTGGCCACAATGGCGATGGGAATTACACCTAACAGCAAAACGGGGCGCATCCAAGCCTTTTGATCGAAAAAGTAGCCGTAGACCAGCGAGAGGAAGGTGAGCGAAAGAAGAGAGCGGATGCCGCTACAAGCTTCGATCACCGAGAGTTTATTGTTGGCCAATTCCAACACGTTGCCTTCACGCAAGGCCGGCAGACCGATGAGATTGAGGGTGACTTCGGCCACCGTGCTGGCAAACAACTGGAGGGGGAAAGTGATCTGGTTGTAGATAACGGCCGGAATCGGCACCATGAAGACCAGCAGGCAGAGGGGAAAGGCGAGAATGCGCAGGATCAGAGTTCCGCAGACGAGCCAGATGGAACCCACGATGGTGAATAGCATCGCCGTCCGCTGGAGAAAAAGCTCGGCGCCCAGATTACCTAGGGTGAGCTGAATGGCGCCCCATAGGAGCAAGGGGATACCCCAATAACTAGGCTGCAAAGGAGCGGCGAGAAGTTCATCGCGATGTTGCCAGGCGATGTAACACGCAATTATAGGAACGAAGAATCCGTGGCCCATGTCTTCGTCGTTAGACCACTGGCCGACGAGCATCTCGAGCATGGGGAAGTAGCAAATCGCAACGAGGGCGAAAAACCACGCGAGCGGAACCCATGGTACGTCACGCCCCAACGGGCGCACAGTACCAGGAGCAACCACCTCCGAAGGGTTGACCGGATGGACTGGAGTAGTCATCACAATTTAGTTCCTTAAGTATATCTGATTCCGGACGGGAAAAATCGTGCCCATGCTCGCTGATTTAGGGAAAATGGCGATTGTGGAAAGAGCCTACAATGGTGGGCGTGAGCGTTTCTCCTCGATTCGGCCGGATGGCGACGGTGCTGGGGCTGGGTATCGGCCTATATGGCCAGCCCGGTATTTTCCCGCTAAGCGAGTTGAAAGCCGGGCAAAAAGGAATTGGCCGCACCGTATTCTCCGGTACCACCATATCCAATTTTGAGGTCGAAATTTTAGGGGTGATGGAGAACACGGGTCCGAAACAAAGCCTGATTCTAGGCCGTTTGTCGGGGGGCCCGCTGGCGACCACCGGTGTCATGCAAGGCATGAGCGGCAGCCCGGTGTGGATCAATGGCCGGCTGGTGGGCGCCGTGGCCTTTGCGTTTCCCTTTGCCAAGGAGGCGATTGCGGGCATCCGGCCGATGGGTGAGATTCTCGCCAGCGTCACCAGTCAAGCTTCGCCGCGCGCCGCCCGCTCCGGCGTTCGCTTCGGCGAGGCGCAACTCGAGGAGATTGCCACGCCGGTCGCCTTTGACGGCTTCACCCAACGCACGCTCGACGAGTTCGCCCCGCAACTACGCGACTGGGGCTTCTCCCCACGCCAAGCACTGGGCGGCGGCGGGCGCCCGGGTGCGATGGGCGACCCGAAGCTGCTCGCGCCCGGTTCTATGATTTCCGTCCAACTGATGACCGGCGACATGACGGCGGGCGCCGACGGCACCGTCACTTGGATCGACGGCCAGAAGATCTATGCCTTCGGCCATCGATTCTTGTCCGTCGGCGATACGGAACTGCCCTTCGCCCGCGCCGAAGTGCTGGCGCTGCTGCCGAGCCTTTCGACGTCGTTCAAGATCTCGACCGCGCGCGAGTGGATGGGCGCGATCACCAGTGACCGCAACACGGCCGTCGCCGGCGAGCTCGGCCGCGTCGCCAAATTGCTGCCGATGCGCATCTCCGTCAACGGCCAGCATCGCTATCAGGTGAACGTGGCGCCGCATCGCTTTCTGGCGCCGCTGATGGTGCAGATGGCGGCCTTCAGCGCCCTCGATGCCACCGAAAGGTCCTTTGGCTCGGCCACCATTGGGGTGCGGGGCCAGATCGAGTTTGAGGATGGCCTGCCTCCCGTGAAGCTCGCCAACCAATACACCGGTGACTTCAGCGTGATCGGTGTGGCCGCGCTCTCGGCCGCCACTCCGCTGGCGACGATCCTCGAAGGCGTGCTGCCCGGGTTGCGGCTGAAAGGCATTGAACTCAACTTTACCGTCAGCGAAGAGCGGCGCCAATGGCGGATCGACAGCGCCTGGAGCAACCATCGCCAGGCCATGCCCGGCGATACTTTGGAACTGACGGTGGGCCTATCGGTCGAGAATGGGCGCGAGGAGCGCAAGAAGATCCGGTATACCGTGCCGACGGGAGCGAAGTCCGGCACTTTGTATTTCACGGTGGGCGACGCCCCGACCTTGAATGCTTTCGAGCTGCGCAATTTATTCTCCGGTGGCACGCTGGCCGGCAAAACGCCCGCCGAGATGATCGCGTTATTGAATCGGCAGCGCTCGAATGGCAATATCTACATTCGCGTCTGGCGCGCGGACCCCAGCTACGGTGCCGGCCCGGTCGAGTTGCCGAGCCTGCCGCCCTCGGTCGCCTTGTCGATCGCCAAGAATACCCCGCCTCCACCGCCGACCGGGTCACTGGTGGCGGAGTTGGCGATCGACTGTGGTCCGGTGGTGGTGACGGGGTCGAAGAGCTTTGAGGTGGAGGTGCGGCCCTAAGGGGAAGTCGAGACCTTGCCCGCCGACGAGCAGGACGCCATTGCGTCCCAGATCCTCAGCACTCTCGCCGATGAAGAAGCCTGGGTAAAGCGCTTCGCCGAAAAGCGGGACATTCTTCGCCGCATGGCGCAAGAGGCCTTGGACGAATTGGGCTAGCTAAAACCGCGTCGAACGTGCCGGTTGCCGCGGCCGGACGTGCACCAACTGCGACTCCAAAATGCCCTGGATCTCGCCAAAAACCTCGTCCTGATGCCGCATGCCGTCGAGCGTGTAGCAGTTCTGCCCGCCATAATAGTCGAGCACCGGATTGGTCTGCTCGGCGTAAAGCTGCAGGCGCGCGCGGACCACTTCCGGACGGTCGTCATTGCGTTCTTCGAGCGGCACTCCGCAATCGCAGAGCCCTTCGACCCGGGGCGGATTAGTGAAGATATTGTGCACCCGCTTGCACTCGGCGCATTGACGGCGGCCGCTGAGCCGCATCAGCAGCATGTCCTCGTCGACCTGCAAATGGATCACAATCGGCCCCGGCAGTCCGCGCTTTTCGCGCAAGCGTTCGAGGAAGATGGCTTGGTTCACGGTGCGCGGATAGCCGTCGATCAGAAAACCTTGGGCGCAATCGGCTTGACTGGTGCGGCGCAACAGCATCCGGTTCATTTGCTCATCGCCGACATAGCCGCCTGCCGCCATCAGGCTTTCGATTCCACGCCCCAAGCGGGTGCGGGAGCGGATCTCCTGGCGGAGCATGTCACCGGTAGCGATTAAGGGAATTTCGAGCCACTGCTGGATGCGCGGTGACTGGGTTCCCTTGCCGCAACCTGGCGGACCGAAGAGCAAGACGATCATGGGCTTGTGCCTCCTGAAGTGTCGGGGCATTTGCAGGCCCGAACAGAAGGCTAACCAAAATTTCACTGAATTGCAATGGGCCTTAGCTTAACCTAGCGGCCTTAGTCGCGATAAGCTTCGTCCAGCAACTCCACCACATGCTGTACCGGTCGATTCTGCCCGTGCAATTTCTCGCCCGCGCGTAGTTGCAACATGCAGCCCGGATTCGACGAAATCACGCGGTCGGCCTTGGTTACATTCACGTTTCCCATCTTGCTGGCAAGGATCTCCATCGCCAACTCATTCTGCACCACGTTGTAGATGCCCGCGCTGCCGCAGCAAATGCTGGCGTTCGGCATCTCGACGAAGGTAATGCCCGGGATGCGCGAAATCAACTGGCGCGGCGCCTTGGTCACCTTCTGGCCGTGCGCGAGATGGCAGGAGTCCTGGTAGGTGACCCGGGCGTTAATCGGCTTCATATTGGGGTTGAGCTCGATGCTGGCCAGAAACTCATTCACGTCGCGCATCAGGCCCACGAACTTCTCCGCGCGATGGGCGTAAGCCGCGTCGTGTTCGAGCAGATGGTGGTACTCCTTCAGCGTTGCGCCGCAGCCGCCGGTGTTCGAGATGATGGCGTCGAAACCGCCGTCCACCATGGCGTCGATGTTCTTGCGGGCCAGCGCCCGCGCCTCGTCACGAAAGCCGGAGTGGGCATGCAGCGCGCCGCAGCAGGTCTGCTCCGCCACCACATGGACCTCGCAGCCATTCTTCTGAAGCACCCGGACGGTGGCTTCGTTGAGTTTGGCGAAGAAGACATTCTGCATGCAGCCGGCTAGCAGCGCGACCTTCTTTTGCGGGTGGCCTTCGGCTGGCTTCTGCTGCTTGCCTTCGGCCGGAAACACTTGCCCGATCTTGCCAAAGAAGGTGGGCCGCTCGGCGGTGGGCGTCAACTGCTCGATCTCGGCCAAGCCCATCAGCTTCAGGATGCCGGTGGCCCGCACCAGGGATTGCAGGCCGGTGTTCTGGTAGAGCCACAGCGAAAAGCCGACCACGCTGAGCATCCAGCGCGAGGCCAGCAGGTGCTTGAAGACGATGTTTTCCACCGTGCTGCGGAAGAAAGTCTTGGGGCGGGTGGCATTGATCTCGGTGCGCGCGGCTTCGATCAGCTTGCCGTATTCAACGCCCGAGGGGCAGGCGGTTTCGCAGGCGCGGCAGCCGAGGCAGAGGTCCATGTGCTCGGTGTAGGTGGGGTTCAGCGGCACTTGCCCCGTCGCCACTTGCACCATCTGGTAGATGCGGCCCCGCGGCGAATCCATCTCGACGCCGAGCTCACGATAGGTGGGGCAGGCGTTCAGACAAAGGCCGCAGTGGACGCACTTGTCGAGATCGTTTTGCGTGGGCGCGTCGGGGTGACGGCCAGGCTTGACATATTGAGCCGTAGTTTCGTGCTGGGGGGTTTCGGTTGCCATTCTAAAGTCTTCCGTAGAGCCGGCCGGGATTGAGGAGACGCAAGGGGTCCATCATCTCTTTCACGCGGCGCATCAAGTCGAAGTCGGTGGCCGGCGCAGGCCACAACACAGAGCCCGCGGGCCGGGGTTCAGGCGCGTATTCGACCACACACTTGAGCGGCGGTAAGGTAGCCGGCACACTCTCGCAATAGGCATATGCGACGCCATTGCCCGCGCGCAGGATCATTGGCGTCGTGAAGGCCGACAGCACCGCGCCCAAGTCGCTGAACTTACTCGAAATGCGCACCACGCAGCCGGCCGGATGCGCGGCCAGGTACGTTTCGGTGAAGCTGTTGATGCGCGCCCAGATGCTCTGGTCCACTACCGCAAAGCCCGGCAATTCGCGGGCATAGCGATCAAGCACGGGGGGTTCGCCGCCGGCTTCGAGCAGCAGGACGAAGCCTTGCATCCCGAGGGTCTGCGCGGCGGCGGAATTGATCAAATCGAGCGCCATCGGCTGGAGCGTGCTTTTGAGGATGCGATCGCGCGCGGCAATGGCTTCGGCGACGGTCGGGAATTCCTGGGCCCAGGTCCGCACGTCGATGGGCATCGGCAGCAGCTTAAAGTTGAGCACCGTCATCACGCCGAGCGTACCCAAGGCCCCGATATGCAGCTTGCCGGTATCAAGCCCCGCCACGTTCTTCACCACCATGCCGCCGGATTGCACCAGCTTGCCTTCCATCGTCGCGTACTGCATGCCGATGACTAGGTCGCGCGCCGTGCCGAACCAGCGGCGGCGGGGGCCGCTGCTGTTGGCGGCAATCACGCCGCCGATGGTGGCTTGGGCGGCGTAGGGCGGATCGAGGGGAATCATCTGCTGATTCTTGGCGAGCAACGCCGATAGTTCGGCAAAGGGCATGCCGGCTTCGACGCTAATGGTCAAGTCGCGCGGTTCGTAGTTGAGCACGCGGTTCAATTTGGCCGTGGAGATGGTCAAATCCGCCGTACCGCGCGGCCCACCGGCGCGGACTTTGCTGAACGCGCCACCGGTTTCGATGGTCTGCTTCTCGCTCGCCGCTTGGGCCAGCGCGGCGGCCAAGGCTGCGGCGGAGTCGGGCATTATGCTCATGCGAAGATCTCGGCCAACGGAACTTCGATCTCTTCGGCCCGCAGCCAGCCATCGGGCACCAGGACACTGGCGTCGGCCGAATGGATAGAAGCCACGCGGGCGATGGGGTCGATCACCCAGACGAAGGAGGCGCCAAACTGCAGATACTCTTCGATGCGCCGTTCGAGCACGGTGGCGTCGTCTTCAGCCGAGGTGATTTCGATACAGAGAAATGGCGCGGTTTCGGCGTTGGGCGCGCCCTTCATGACGCCGATATCGGGCACCGGCAACATCCCGCCGGCCAGCGCCAATTCGGGCAAAACCAGAATTCCCCAGCGCTCGCGCCGGGCCCAAAGGTAAGCGATTGTCGCGGCCTGCACCAAGCTGTGCGCGATCTCGCCCCCGCGGCGTTCTTCGCGGTGGCGGTGGGGCTGAGAATTAGGGGGCATAAAGTGCTCGACCGAATCGAGTACCGACATATCCATCACCGTCAGTATACGCCCCCGGCGGTGGCATGGGCCTCGCAGGCCGTCCAGTATTTCGCAACGGAACGAAACGTGTTTGGCTGCACCTAGCGCGATGAAGGACCGGTCAAACTAGTCTTCTATGTCACTCAATATAAACAGCTTATCCAAAATCGGGGCCATCCACGCGTGTCCCTGGGTTTCCTTGCAACCCATTGAAGATAATAAGCTTAGTCGAAAATCAATCTTTCTCCCCCAGCCGTGGAAAAATCGCGCCCTCAAGGTATGCGGGCCTTCCTTCTCGTTACCGCTACCGCCTTCGCGAACAGCGGCAACAACCACCCTCACCACCGCCAGGGCCTTCAGCCAAGCGTTGAATACCACGGTGAATCAACCTACTGCTCCACTCCCTGACCCGTCAGCCACCCCAGAATTTGCTGCACATAGTTCTGCGTCTCCGCATACGGTGGCACGCCCCCGTGTTGGTCCACCGGCGCCGGACCCGCGTTGTAAGCCGCCAAAGCGCTTGCCAAGTCTCCCGGGTAGCGATCCAGCAATTGCCGCAGCAGATGGGCCCCGGCGTCGACGTTCTGGCGTGGGTCCATCGCGTTGCGCACCGAGAACTGGCGGGCGGTAGCGGGCATCAGTTGCATCAGCCCCTGGGCACCTTGGCGCGAGACGGCGCAGGGGTAACCGGCGCTCTCCTGCCGGATCACCGCGCGCAGCAGGTCTGGCGCCAATTGCTCGCGGCGGGCGGCGTCGCGCACGATCGACTCAAGTTGCCCGGTGCTGAGTGGATCGCAAACCAACGCGGCCGGCTGAGCGGTGGGCGCGGGTGGGGCAGGCGTCA